>VHCZ01000097.1 GCA_016871535.1 Verrucomicrobiota bacterium | reverse complement strand
TTCTTTTTCGCCAGACTTCGTTGCTCGCTCCTTACAGATCCACTTCGGGATATGCTCGTCGCTCGCGCCTCGTCTGGCCGAAAAATCCCTTGCCGCGAACGTGAGCGTATTTATGAAATGGACCACTTAGTTTAGCAGCGCTGCCTATTTCTCAGCAGGCTTCGCGGCCTCTGCTTTCTGCGCGGCCAGCCACTCGAAAGCCACCTTCACGTCGTCCCCCACTTTCAACGGGAGCGCGAGCGGGGCGCGCACTTTGATCCCGTAATCGCTCATCTTGAACGCCGTGTCTCCTTTGACTTTCAGGCGAGTTGCATCCACGCGCTCGATGGTGACGACCATGGAATTGGTGCGCAGCATCCCGGCGATCGAGAATTCGCCCACGGCATTGAACTGCAACGCTCCCGCCGGAGCATCCGTCTTCACCGAGATTTGTTTCAGGCGATATTGGATGTCTTTGTACTGCTTCTGCTTCATGGCTTCGTACATGACTTCGTCCATGAGCTGCGTGCCGCTGAGCAACGAGGTGACCGGAATCTTCACCTCGACTTTGGCGTTGAGTTTCGCGTCCGCCGGCGGTTTGGCCGCGGGGTCGAGCGGAAAGTTGGACTCCAGTTCCATGAATCCGGCAATGAGTTTTCCTTCCACGCTCCAATCGTGCAGTGTGGAAGTGCCTTCGAGCTTAAGCTTGCTCCCTCTGGGCTGGCCTTGATACCGCGTCCACGTTTCGGCGGCCGTCGGGAGAGCCAGCGCAGCCAGCACGAGACCGAGCACGACGTTTCGGATAGAGAAAATGGATGATTTCATAAGGTTATGTCCTTTGTAAAAAACTCGGACCGTTAGCCGAGATCAAACCACTCCTGCTGGAATACGATTCGTTTCTTTTCGAGAATCGCCTCGTTGGCCTTGAGGGCAATGACTACGGAGTCGAAGCCTTCCTGGTATCCAGCCGCGGGGAGCCGGCCTTTTCGCAGGTCGGCGAGATGTTCTTTCAACGCCTCGTCATCCTCGCCGAAGTTTTCTTTGAAGTCTTTCACGGCGGTGGCAACTTTCCCGGCGTTCCCCAGGAACGCTTCGAGCGCGAACGAGAGCGCGTTGGTGGCCGCGGCCGTGTCTTCGGCGCCGCCTTCGCCCTGGGCTTCCAGCTTGGAGGCGTTGGCTACGAGCGCGATGCCCGTTTCTTTGTAGAACGAATCTTTCCGGGCATAGACTTCCCAGCCCAACAGCGGCGCATCGACTTCCTTGAACATCCAGGCTTTGTTGTCGCGGACCATGATGGCGCTGTCCGTCCCATAATAGACTTCGTAATCGGATTCGAACGAGTTGGCCAGGGTGCTGTCGTAGGTGAGCTGAACGCCTTGCGGATATTCGAGAACGGCCTGAATTGTGTCGGGCACATCGCGGTTGTCTTCGGTCCACTTGATGAGCGAACCGAAGCCCGTGACGGCCTGAGGCCGTTGATCCAGGAACCACGTCGCGGCATCGAGTTGGTGGATGCCGACCTCGCCGATCAGACCGGGCGATGTCTTCCGGCTCAACCGCCAATTGACTTCCTTTTCCCGCTCCGGATTGGGCGAGGTAAACCGCCAGCTTTGTTTTCGGTGCCACTGGGCGCGGGCCATGACCGGCTTGCCCATGGCGCCGGAGCGAATGAACTGCAGCAGAAAATGGCGCTGCGGATGCGAGCGCGCTTGCAAACCGGATTGAAAGACCGATTTGAACGAGGCCTTGGCTGCCAGGGCGATGGCGCGCGCATCGTCAATGGTGTGGGCCAGCGGCGCTTCACAATACACGTGCTTGCCCGCCTTGAGCGCGGCGAGGGTGATTTCGCGGTGTTGATGCGTCGGCGTCGCGATAAACACGGCCTCCACCTCCTTGTTCTGGAGCACTGCCTTGTAATCGTCCGTGGCCGTGGCTTTCGGAGCGGTCTGTTGGCCGCGGCGCAGCATCGGGGCGTACGTGTCACAAATCGCGACGATGTGCGCCTCGGGAATCTTGGAGAGCGTGGCCAGAATTTCGCGGCCCCAAGGCCCCAGACCGATCAGGCCGCAGTTCACGGGCCGGCCAATGGGTTTTCCGACGTTCGCGGCGGCGGGATCCGCGGACTTTTCCTGCGCGACCAACGGCACGCCGCCGAGCATGGACATGAGCGTGCTGAACGAGCTGCCCTTTAGAAAAGTGCGCCGGCTCAGATCGGGTAATCGTTGTGGATTCTTCATTTCAGTTCTTTGATCCGAATACTGCGGAAACTGACCGAGCCGTGGTCGCCTTGCAAGAAAATCGCGCCGGGTTCGTTCACCTTGTTGTCGATCTCGCTGCCCGTGGCCCGGTTGCACTCCACGTTGTCGTGGACCTTCACGCCGTTGAGGATGACCGTAATCTTATTCCCGATGATCGTGGCCTCAACCGTGTTCCATTCCCCGGCGGGTTTGGAAGCAAACCTGGAAACGGCCGTGTGGTTATAGATCGCACCGTTGCCTCCGAGGTTGGGTTTCCCGGTGGCGAAGTCGTCCAGAATCTGAATCTCGTGCCGCCCGCGCAAATAGAAGCCGCTGTTGGCGCCTTGCGGGATTTTGTATTCGTAACGCACGGTGAAGTTCCAGAATTTCTTCTCGGTAACGAGATCGGTGCCGTGTTCGCCGGCGTTGACGGTGTTGATCAGCACGCCATCCTTGACGCTCCAGCTTGGATGACCGCCGGGCTGGCGCAGTTTCCAGCCTGACAAGTCCTTTCCAGTGAAGAGCGGCTGGAAACCTTCCGCGTCAGATGCGGACGCGAAAGTGGCAGGAGCAAGGATGCTCAGAGTGGCCAGCGCCAGGAGACAGACGACGGTTCTCATTTTCAAAAAAATTCTCGGTTGGTGGAAACGATTCGCGCCACGCGTCACCTCGTTTGCGGTTTTGCATCGCCGGGTTCCAAGCCGAGCGCCCACTTGATGCCGCCCAGGATGTGCGCTTGGTAGCGTTCCGCAACCTCCGGTGAATTCAGCCGCACGCCCTTGCCATCTTTCCAGTCGGGATCCCAGACATCCTCGCGATGGCCCAGTGAAGTGTAGAAAACACGGCCCTGACCGTAATTCGAGCACCACGACACGGGGAATCGACCCCAGACGCCTTTGTCATTGGGATGCTTGTCCAGCACCAGCAATTCATGCACGCGGCTCGCGTCGTAGTTCTTCATCAAATAAACCTCCTCCTGAGCGATCTTAAAGACGTCACCGAGCGCGGTGGTGGACGGATGCTTGGGATCGACCACCAGGCAATCAATCGGAACTTGCGCGTAGTGAACCCGAAACTCGCCGCCCAGCATCCGAGTGTAAGGGTCAATCAGGCCTGACTTGTAGGGATCGGGCGCGCCTTCCTCGGCGTGAAACGTGTCGCTGGCCGAGTGCATGCCAATGAAGGCTTTGCCGCCGCGGATCGACTCCAGAAACGCCTTCTTGTCCGGAAGCGGCAACACGCCCGTGGTATTGGCGAAAATGAAGCCGTCGTATTTTTTCAACGCCTCGGGGTTCATCTTCTCCGCCAGGTCTTTGGTCATCTTCTCCATCCAGGCCGTGGCTTGAGCTTTGTCTCGGGGCCGCGGCCCGCTGCCCACAATATCCACGGTGAACACGCCGGTTTTTTCGCCGAGTTGCGCAAGGACTTTTTCGGCCGTGGGGATTGAACTATGCGGAAAGCCGACCGTGGCCGTGACGACCAGCAACTTTTTCGGGGCCTCGGCGGCCGGGGTCGCCGGCGGAATCGCCGCGAAGAGGAGGAGCGTTGCAGCCAACTGGAGGAAGCGGGAACGGGTAGTCATCATAGTTTGTTCAAGTCCTGATACAGGTTTTGTGTGCCTAGAGATTGGGACGAAGCCCAAGGGACAGGCATTCATTTAACCCCTCTACAGGCCGGGTCAAGGCTTCTTTCCCCGCAAGCTTTGCGCTTTGTTGCGGAGGATTCCTTCCCGATTTTGTCCGAAGAAAAACATTCTTTGCGCGAATCGCAGGTTGCTCTGGAAAACCTTTCGAACCTGCACTCGGTCCATGAACCCGGTAGGGCGAGTCCGTCCCGGCGAGCCGCTCCACGCGCTTGGAACTCGTCCGACTCGGCTCGCTGGGGACAGGCTCGCCCTACCGTCTGGTTCATGGAAAGAATTGCCGGGCACTGGCAGGAAACCAGTGGTCCTGAAGTCGGAATGCGATTAAGTTACGGCACCGTGCGCTTTCGGTGCCTCCACAGATTGTCGGTGACACGCCGCAAATCTTCCTTCATTCACTTTTGTGTTGGATGGGGCGGACTCTATCGCAAAGCGCAGTTTGCAGTCGGGATCTGCCTCTGGCTGCTTTCAACTTCTCAAGCCCAACCTGCCAGCCCAGGCCAAGCCGCGCCGCCGCAGTTCAGTGTTGCACGCGGTTTTTACGAAAGCCCTTTCTCCCTCTCGATTTCCTCCCGCACTCCCGGCGCTGTGGTCTATTATTGTTCCGACTTCAGCGAACCCGCTCCGGGCCAATCGCCGCCTGCGACCCGGCCCGTCCAGATCGGCGGTACTACGGTGATCCGCGCCCGCGCGTTCAAGGAGGGACTCGCCCCGTCGGATATCGTCACCCACACGTACCTTTTTCTCGGCGACGTCATCCATCAAGCGCCCGACGGCAAGCCACCCACTCACTTCCCATCCTCCTGGGGCGCCAACGAGGTGGACTACGGCATGGACCCGAAAGTGATCTCGCGTTACACGGCGGCCGAATGGCGTGAGGCGTTGACGCAGATTCCGTCGATCTCCGCCGTGACGGAGGTGAAAAACTTGTTCGATCCGGCCACGGGGATTTACGCGAACGCGGCGCAACGCGGCCAGGCCTGGGAACGGCCCGCTTCCATCGAACTGCTCGATTCCAAAAAGGTGCCGCAAGGACAATTCCAGGAAAATTGCGGGCTCCGCATCCGGGGCGGCTACAGCCGGAACCCCCAATACGCCAAGCATGCGTTCCGGGTCTTTTTCCGTCGCGAATACGGGGCGGCCAAGCTGAAGTTTCCGTGGTTCGACGGCGAAGGCGCGAGTGAGTTCGACACGTTCGACCTGCGCACGAGCCAGAATTATTCGTGGGCCATCGACGCCGCCGCCGGCCGGTTCGACACGATGGTGCAGGATGTTTTCTGCCGCGAGACCCTCGGCGCGCTGGGCCAGCCGACCACCCGCTCGCGCTACTATCATCTCTTCTTGAACGGCCAGTACTGGGGTCTGTACGAAACTCAGGAGCGCCCCGAAGAAGCCTACGGCGAAACTTATTTTGGCGGGCGCAAGGAGGATTACGACGTGGTCAAAAGCGCGAATCATCCCGGCGTGTTCGTCACGGAAGCGGCCGACGGCAATCTCGACGCGTTCCGCGCGCTCTGGACCCTGGCGCGCTCCGTGGCGACCAACGCCGCCAATTCAAATTACTTCGCAGTCCTGGGCCGCAACGCCGACGGCTCGCGCGAACCAGCTCGCCCCGTCCTGCTCGACGTGGACAACCTGATCGATTACATGCTGGTGATTTTTTACACTGGCGACGGCGACGCGCCGCTCTCCTGGTTTTTGAATTTCGAGCGCTCCAACAATTGGTTTGGACTCCGGGACCGGACCAATCCGAACGTCGGATTCCGGTTCTTCAACCACGATGCGGAACACACGCTGGGCGCGCCGTTCAGCCAGATCGACCGCACCGGGCCTTACGTCAGGCCCAATCAGAATAATTTCACGTTCGCCAACCCGCAGTGGATTCATCAGGACCTGGCTGCGAGCGGCGAATATCGATTGCGCTTCGCGGACCATGTCCAACGCCATTTCTTCCACGGCGGCGCGCTGACGCCCGAAGCAGCGACTCAACGGTTCCTGCGCAAAGCCGCGCAGATCGACCACGCGATCCGCGCTTATTCCGCGCGCTGGGGCGATGCCGTGCGCCAGCCGGCGTATGGCGAAGCCGAGTGGCGCAACACCATCGACTGGATCGTCACGCATTGGTTTCCGGCGCGCACGAGCGTGGTGCTGGAACAGCTCAAGCGCGCCGGCCTCTACCCGCTCGTTTCAGCCCCCGAGATGCGATTCGAGTCCGACGCGCCCGCGCAGCCTTTGCTTCGATTGTCGCACGCCAACGCGACCGGCCGGATCTATTTCGCAGTCGATGGCACAGATCCGAGAGTTGTCGGAGGCGCGGTCGCGCCGGGCGCGATGGTTTACACAGCCCCGGTCTCAGTCTCAACCACGGACCGTGTATTGGCTCGTGTTCGAGACGGCTCAAGCTGGAGCGCGGTGGTTGAGGCTCAGCTTCCAGGTCTATCGAACTCGCCTCACTTGACCATACGTCGAACCTCCAGCGCGGTGGCTTTGGATTTCTCGGCGGCGGCAATGCAGACTTATACCCTGGAGTACCGCGACGATGTCGCCGGCGCTTCGTGGCGGGCGCTCACGAACTTTCCACCGGCGGCGGCGGATCGGCGTCTGAGCGTTCAGGACACCCTGGCCTCTCCGCTTCGCTTTTACCGCCTGCGGGCGTCCCCTTGATTTTGCACAGACCCTTAACTGAGCAAACCCGCAGACCGGACGGCCTCGATGGTGCGGTCCGGCGAGACATGAAGAATAGTTCGCCAGCCTCGGTTTTTGCCCGCCTCGATGTTCTCCGGACGATCATCGATATAGAGCAAGTTTGCGCCTTGAAAGCCGGCGAGCGCCTCCGCCACTTCGTAGAGCCTTTCATCCGGTTTCATCGCGCGGTGCTCGAACGAAAGGATGTGGCCGTGGAATTGACCGTAGAATGGAAACTGACGCCGGATGTGTTCGATGGCGAGGGCGTTGGTGTTTGAAAGCAGGTAAGTGGGCAAACCCGACGTGCGGAGGTTTGCGTGCAGGCGGATCATCGGCTTAATCGGAGAAAAGATGTCGCCGAAGATCGCTCCGAACTCCGTGAGCTCACCGCGAAAGCCGGAGTGGCGTTGCACCTCGGCAAAGAATTCCTCCGTGGAAACCAGGCCTGTTTCGTAGCGATACAGGAGCGGCGATTGATCCAGCAATCGCTTCAACTCCAGAGCGGAAATCTTCGACTGGGCTTCCAGTTTCGCCGCTGCCAGGGAGTAATCAAAATCCACCAGGACTTTGCCGAGATCGAAAACGACGGCTTGAATGGAACTCCCGGCCATTACTCAAGAGGTCTCCGTCCCTCGATGGCTTTGCTCAAAGTCAGGCCATCCGCGAACTCTAATCCACTGCCGACGGGCAACCCGTGCGCGATTCGCGTCACCTTCACGTTCTTCGGTCCCAGGCGCTGCGCCAGATAAAAGCTCGTCGCGTCGCCTTCGACATCGGACGGGAGTGCGATAATGACTTCCTGAATGGCCTCTTTGATCAGCCGGGTTTCCAGGGACGCGATCCGCAAATCCTCCGGGCCGACACCGTTCAGCGGCGAAATTTTTCCGCCCAGGACATGAAATCGGCCGCGATAGGTCGCCGGTTTTTCGATGCTCAGGATATCGACGGCGCGTTCCACAACGCAAACGAGCGAGCCGTCGCGCCGCGGATCACTGCAAATTTCGCAAGGTTGTTTTTCGGTCAGGGCGCCGCAAATCGAGCATTCCACGATTTTCTCGCGAGCCGCCACCAGCAGCCGGGCGAGTTCCTTGACCGCTGCAGCGTCCGACTGCACGACATGAAGGGCGATCCGCTCCGCCGAGCGCGGGCCAATGCCTGGCAACCGCCCCAGCGCGGCAATCAAACTGGTGATCGGTTCTGGAAGGGCAGCCATGAACTGAGTTGAAATCCGAAATTCGAATGTTGAAATCCGAAACAACTTCCAATCACGTCCTCGGAATCACGGCGATCGCAGCCGAGGACGAGTGCGAGGACGAGGACGAGTTTTCGAGCCTCCGATGGCCGCTACATCAACCCCGGTATGTTCAATCCCGACGTCACTTTGCCCATTTCAGAAGCGGACAACTCCTTGGCCTGGCCTAGCGCGTTGTTCACGGCGGTCAAAACCAGATCCTCCAACATCTGAGGATCGGACGGGTTGATCGCTTGCGGGTCGATTTTGACCGACGCCAGCGTGCCGTCGCATTTCGCCACGGCCTTGACCACACCGCCGCCGCTGGTCGCCTCCACGGTCTTGGCGGCGAGTTGAGCCTGGACTTCTTCCATCTGCCGCTGAATGCGCGCGGCTTGTTTCATGAGTTTGCCAATGCTGGACATAAATTCGTGTTGAGAGTTGAAAGTTGAGGGTTGAGAGCTCGCCGATCTATTCAATGGAATTGATGAATCGCCCTCACCCCGGCCCTCTCCCCCAGGGAGAGGGAGAAAGATTTCTGTGCCGGTCGTTCGGTCACCGAGCCGTGACATTTTTCAGCGCGGGAAATGACCGTTCCCTCTCCTGGGGGAGAGGGCCAGGGTGAGGGCGATTGTCGCTTCATAACTGAAATCAGGCGCGAACCTCTACGATGGTTCCTTTGAAGATTTCCAACGCCTGCTTGATGAGCGGGTCGTTCTTGAAATCGTCTTTCACAGCGGGCGGCGCCTCAGGCTTGGCCGGCTGTGCTTCCGGAGCGTGAACCGCGCGCGCCGGCGGCGGCGGATCTGCCGTTTCGACCTGAGGACGAACCCAGTCCGAGGGAGCGTTCGCCACCACGAATTTCACCTGGACTTCGCCGCACCCCAGTTCGCGCATCTTGGTTTGAAGGAGCGTCCGGTTCTTCGAATTGTCCACCAACCCGACGTGATCCGAGAATTCGGGATCGAAACCAATCGTGAGGACGTTTTTGGCGAGAGAAACCGGATGCGCCTCCAGCAGGTAAGTCCGGGCAAACGGACTCACGCGCCCGACGGCTTCAAGCACGTTCTTCCATAGCTCCGCAAGGTCCTGCGCGCGGCCAGTCGGCGGCGAGGTCGCCTCTTGTGGAATGTCGGCGTCGCGTAGAATCCCCTCTTCCGACGCGGAGCTTGTCGGAGTGCGGAGGGCAGACACCTTGTCTGCCGGTTGAGGGGGCGTCTTCGCCTCCTCATGTGAAGCGCGGACTACGCCGCGAGTTGGCAGGCTGGAAGCCTGCCCTACACTCACGGAAGGGGCCGACGCCTGGCCGGCGACAGGTTCCGGCCGCAACTGTTGCAGCTTGCTCACCAGGACGTCGATGGATACCGCATTCCGGGCCTGAATCGCTTTCAAGATTGCGACTTCGATCACAATGCGTTTCGAAGCCGCGTCGCGAAGTTTGCCTTCCGTCTCGGCCAGGACTTCCATCACGCTCGCCAAGGCTTCGGCGGTGATTCCGGACGACTGTTCGGCCAGCGCCGCGGCTTCGAGTTCGGTGACCTCCAGCAGATTCAGATCGCCGCGCGAGATTTGGAAGAGCAGCAGATTGCGGAAATGGCCTAACAGATCGGAAAGCAGCCGGCTCAAGTCCTTGCCATTCCGGGCCAGATCGCTCAACTGACGCAGGGCGGCTTCGGTCGCACCCACCAGAACCGTGCGCGCCAGTTCCAGAATCTGAGATCGCGCCGCGAGGCCAAACATTCCCAGCACATCGGCCTCGGCGATCTTCTCGCCGCAGAAGCTGATCAGTTGGTCCAGCGCGGACTCGGCGTCGCGCATGCAACCATCCGCCCCGCGCGCGATCGCGTGCAAAGCCGCGTCATCCACGGTCACCTTTTCCAGCGCCGCGATCTGCGCGAGATGTTTGACAATGAGGGGCGTCGGAATGCGCCGCAGGTCAAATCGCTGGCAGCGGGACAGGATCGTGGGCAGGACTTTCTCCGCTTCGGTCGTGGCGAACATGAACTTCACGTGCGCCGGAGGCTCTTCGAGCGTCTTCAGAAGCGCGTTGAACGCCTCCTTCGTCAGCATGTGGACTTCGTCGATGATGTAGATCTTGAACCGGGAACTGGACGGCGCGTATTTGACCGTCTCGCGCAGCTCGCGGATTTCCTCGATCCCGCGATTGCTCGCGCCGTCGATCTCCAGCACGTCGAGGGACCTGCCCTCGGCAATCTCGCGGCAACGCGGGTCATCGTCCGGGAAGTCCACGCTGGGCCCTCCGGTGCAATTCAGGCATTTGGCGAAGATGCGCGCCAGGGTTGTTTTGCCCGTGCCGCGCGGCCCCACGAACAGATACGCGTGCGCAATCCGGTTCTGCCGGATCGCGTTGCCCAGCGTTTGGGTGACATGGTCTTGCCCCACCACGTCGGAGAACCGTTGCGGCCGATACTTTCGCGCTAAGACCTGGTAGGACATCGGTGATTCATGATTTACGATTCATGATTGAAGAAGGTCCGCCTGCGCCACCGGCTTGTGTTGCGCAAATCATAAATCATGAATCCGAAATCATAAACTACTGAAAATGGCCAGGGTGACCACGGCAGATGCAGAGCTAACTACCGTTGCTGCATTCCTGCCCTGGCGGGGTTTGAAAGTCCACATTCCGTGGGCCCTGGCCAAAGCCGGGTGGAACGGTAGGCCCCGATTTGCAGGTCATCAAGAAATAATTGCCTTTTAAAACCTGGTAGGGACGGATTCCACTCCGTCCCTGAATTTACGCTGCGACCGGAAAGACAATTTCAGGGACGCGGTGGAACGCGTCCTTACCAGGTCATGGCGCGTACGTCCGGCTTGAGGGCCGTGGAACTTTCCCGAGGACAATGATCGAGTTGAACTTTCTTCCGGGAAAGCGGATCATTCCGTTGCACATGAAAACCTCGCGCCTTCTCCTGACCTTCGCCTGCTGCGCCGCGACTTCGCTTTTCGCGCAAGAATACCGCATTCAGGTGAACCGCCCCGCCAAAGCGGGCCAGGAATTCCAACTCTCTTGCCGTTTCCAGGAGACGCACCGGATTTCGGCCTCGTTCGCCGGGCGCTCTTCGCCCGAACAAAAAACCAATTACGTGGCCGAACTCGACGGACTCATGCGCATTTTGGAGACTGATTCCAACGGACGAATCAAGAGAGCCTCCTGCACGATTTCCAACTGCGTCCGCGTTGAAGACCGCTACAAACGCGAACTCCTGCCGCCGCGCGCCGTCGTAACGGCTTCAACCGAGCAAGGCAAACTCCAGCTTCTGGCCAATGGCAAATCCGTGGGCCTCGAGACGCAAAAGATTTTGGCTTTTGGGATGCAAGTGGATCCGGACGAAGCCCAAACCGAGGAAGTTTTCAGCACGGACACCCCCAGGAAGGTCGGTGACAGTTGGGAGAACGACCCGGAGAAATTGCGCGGCGTGCTGAAAATGCAACGATTGGGAATCACCAGCTCGGACATTCAAGGCCGAACCACTCTCGAGCAAGTCGTCAAGGTCGGGGATGAAGAGTGTCTTGATCTCGCCTCCAAAATCTATTTGAAGAAATTCACGCCGCCGCTGCCGCCCGGCGTCCAGATCAGGCAAGCCTTTGGCGCGCTCCGGTTGACCGGCAAATTTCCCGTGGATGCGTCGATGGCCGCTTTGGAGGAAGGGATCGAGTTCGATTACAGCTTCGTCGCCCAACTCGGCGGCGCGACCAATGCGCCGGGCATCACGACCAAAACGTCCTCGACTGTCAAAGGCATTTTGCAGCGGAAGTACCTGAAGTAAGTTGATGGGTTAGGTTTCCCCACGCTTGCATAGATTCTTGGACCACGGATTTCACGGATGCAGAAGCCTTTTTATCCGTGTTATCCGTGCAATCCGTGGTTGAGTCAGATTCGTAGGGAGGGAGGACGGAATCGAATCAGCGTTACGCTCGAAGGTTCCGCGATGCGACTAACAATGCTAACCTGGCTTTCTCGCCAGATCGAGGCACACGAGGTGATCTTCACTCCGCAAGTAAAGCTGCTTGCGCGAAAGAATCGGCGCGGCCCAGCACGGGTAGCGCAGTTGCGGAACTTGAAAGCGCGAAATCTCTTCCGGTTGCCTGGGGTTCACCTTGAACAAACCGAGTTTTCCGCCTTCGCCCAGCACGATCAGTTTGCCCTCAGCCATGATGGCGGAGCCGCGGCCATAGACGTCTGGCGTCGGGCTGCTGTGCGGGACCCACGATTCGTCGCGGTCCCACGCGAGTTTGCCGGTCTTGAGTTCGACACACCGGAAGCGCGCATCCGGTTCGTTGCGGCCGCTGAACGCGTAGAGGTAACCGTCGTGATAAACCGGCGTGGTCCAATGAATCTCCAGCACTGTGTCGCGCCAGACTTCCTCGAAACCTTTGCCATCCGGTTTGATCCGCAGCAGGACCGATCCAACTCGGTAATACGCGCCGGAGATGAAGACCAGATCCTCCACCACCACCGGGTTTGCCGCGTTGACCGAATCATTCAGCCGCGAGCGAAACCAGAGGCTGAAATCGACGTCGCCGGTTTTGGGGTCGAGCGAAACCAGCCCTTGCCGCGTCAGACAAAACACCTTGCGCCGGCCATGCATGGTGGCCGCGACCGGGGTGGCGTAGCTGGCCTGTTTTTCAAATTCATTCCAAACCAGTTTTCGTTCCCCCGGCCAGGCGGTCAAAGGAACCCCGGTCCAGTTTTTTTTGCCGACGCTTTCCCAGACGGTCTTGCCGGTCTTCGCGTCGAAAGCAACCATTCCGGAAGTCGGCTGCCCTCCGACCATGACGATCAACAGACCGCCTTCCAGGATGGGCGTGCTTCCCACACCAAAGAACGCCGCCGGCACGGTCCAATCCGCGCCTGTGTCGCGTTGCCAAATGAGCTTGCCGCTCTTCAAGTCCAGGCACAGCAGTTTGCCTTCAGCGCCGAAAGTGTAACAGCGGTCCTCGGTGAGCAGTGGCGTGCAGCGCGGGCCGTTGTTGTAGCCGTAAGGATCGATGTACTGGCTGGGATAGCCATAACGCCATCGGGATTGTCCGGTGCTGGCGTCGAAGCTTTCGACAATTTCCTCGCCGCCCAGGCGATGGTGCAGCACGAGTTGATTGCCGCGCACGGAAGGCGCGCTGTAGCCGGTGCCAATGCGTTTCGCCCAGACGAGCGGCGGCCCATTGGCCGGCCATTTCTCCAACAACCCCGTTTCCAGAGAGGTGCCGTTGGCGCGCGGGCCGAGGAAGCGCGGCCAATCTTCGCCGCCATCGGCATGAACCGACGAAATCTGTGCAAAACAAAGCACACTGTGGAGAGCAACCACAGGGAACAAAAGGAAACGAAGGGAACAAAGAATCCACAGGACTCTTTGGTTAAGGACGGGCTTTCTGGCGAGTGGATTCATCGGTTCCATTTAGCGTGCTCAGCAGAGTTTTTCGACGACAAAATGAGGCATATCGGAGAGGTGCATTGATGTGGCGCGGAATAGTCGCAGCTCCCCGCGTTGACCTCGATTCCACGTCTTGCCTCCCTTCCGAAGGCGCATTAAGTTTTCCGCGTGAGCTTTGCTGAAATTATTGCTGAACTGCCGAAGCTGACTGCTGACGAGCGCTCCGGCTGTGCGCCGCCGCCTTCGTGAACTCGAAGACCAGGACGCACAGCAATTCCTGCACGAAGCAGCCGATGCGATGTGCAAGTCAATCGCACGGTGCCTGCATGCCTGCACATTACAACGTCAACAGAAACGCGATCAGCGCCTTCCTCTCCGCCGGCGAAAGATCCAATCCAAACTCGTGTCCCTTCACCGCGCGCGTCTTCGTGCCGGGCGGGCCTTTCCAGCCGGTGGGAACATAGTCGTCGCGCAGGCGGCGCGGGTCGAACCAATCCTCCAGCGTCGCCACGGAGCCGGTGTGCTCGAAGGGGCCGCGATACCACACGCCGAGCAGCGACGGCACCTTGAGCGCCACCTTGCGTCGGACCGGTTCCCTTTGTTCCGCCAGCCACACGGCACCGAAGCCGCCTTCGCCCAATTTCTCCAGCAGTTTATAGCGGCCGATGTGCTCGCCGGGTTCCTCTGTCGCGAGCACCACGAGAGTCGGGCGCGCGTCGGCGGCCACTTGGTCGAGCAAAGGATCGTTGGCCTTGGCCAACAGAGACCCCACCGCGGCGCGCAGCGCGGCGTCGCCACCGCACGCGCCGTCGAGGAACGCGGCCCGCTCCGGCGCGGTCGGCTTCTCCAGCGCCTGGAAGGAAGAGGTCGCGCTCCCGGTTGCCTGGAGGTTCAAGGCTTTGGTTCATCGCATGCGCTTTCATGGATCAGTGCGGAAAAAGCCGGCGTGCCCCGCCAACTTTTTGCAGGCCCAACACACGGTGCCCGTGCTCTTACGATCGCGGATTCTCCCAGGAGCGCCATCCTCCGTGCTGGCCACCGGCCGCTCGGATCGTGTGGCTCGCGGAGCGCCCGACTTGCCGGCAAGGATGCCCGCGCTCCCAGGTCCTCTCCGCGTCTGGCCTGAGCGGCGTGCCGCCTCGATTCTCTACCGAGGCGCATCCATTTCGCGGCGCAACCACGCTCGCGCATACGCCCACAACCGCTCGGCGCTGCGCAGCGGTAGGTTCAGGGCCTCGGCGGCTTCGGACATGTTCAGTCCCACGAAGCAGCGGAGCTTCACCAGTTCCGCCGCACGGCGGTCCACGCGCTCGAATTGTTCGAGCGCTTCGTGGACCGCGAGCAACCGTTCATCGCTCTGCGGCGCGGCCAGGTCCACTCCCTCGAGGTCCGTACGCGCGGCGCCGCCGCCGTGCCGCGCCGCCTGGCGCCGCCGGGCGTTGTCGATGAGGATGCGCCGCATCGCCTCCGCGGCGGCGGCGAAGAAATGGCTGCGTCCATTCCAGTGCTGCGGCTCGCCGCCGACGAGGCGCAGCCAGGCTTCGTGGACGAGCGCGGTGGGTTGAAGCGTATGGCCGGCGGCTTCATTGGCCATCTTGTGCGCGGCCAGCCTGCGCAACTCGTCATAGACCAGCGGCAGCAAATCCCCGGCGGCCGCGGGGTCGCCTTGCTCGGCGCGTTCGAGGATTCGCGTGACGTCGCTCACGGGCTTGTCGCATAGCAGAGCTCAGCAAGAGTGGATAGCACAAAGCTCACGGCAGCGTGATCCGATAGGACTCTTGCGGTTAGAGTGAGGCATGAAATGAGTTGTGAGTCACTCGAAAGACACAATGATGCCCATAACGCTGATTGACATCAAACAGGACCACAAGCATCGTATCGTCATGAGAACGACACTGACTCTCGACGATGATGTTCTGGAACTGGCCGCCCGGCAAGCCAAGCTGCGCGGCGTTTCGCTCGGCAAAACCGTTTCGGATCTGATGCGCAAGGGATTGAGCGCCTCCACTCCCGCCCAGGACAAGGATGGCCTCGTGGTGTTCCAACTGCCGGCGGACTCGCCGAAGGTGACCACGGACGACGTGCGCCGCATTGAAGCCGAGGGCGTATGAAGGGCTACCTGCTCGACACCAATCTGCTCATTGCGTTGCTCTGGCCCAGCCACGAGCGGCATGACCTGGCGCTGAAGTGGTTCACCCGCCGCCGCGCGAAGGGCTGGGCGACGTGCGCCTTCACCCAGGCCGGTTTCGTCCGCATCGTGTCAAACCCCGCCTTCTCCCGCGACGCGGTTCAACCCCGGGACGCTATTCACGTTCTGTCGGCCAACACCGCCGCCAAGGACCACAGCTTTTGGCCGGATGAACTTCCCGTCGCCGAGGCGGTCGCTTTCGCTGGCGTCCGGCTGATGGGGCATCAACAGGTCAACGACGCCTACCTGCTGGGACTCGCCATCCACCGGGGTGGCGTGCTGGCCACGCTGGACCAGCGCGTTGCCGCCCTCACGGAACTCAAATCAGCCGAACGCAAAGCGCTGGAGACGGTGGGCTGAGCGCGTTTCGGCATCGGCGGCGCGCCTCTCGGGGAAAAGCGGCACAGGACTGCCGCAGTCCAGGACACTCCGCGACCACCGAAGCAGCAGTGAGGTGCGCCAGGTCTTGGAGCGCGCCGGCAAGCCGGACGCGACGACGCTTTCGTGTCGGCAGAAGCTCCGGAGTCCCTCCGTCGGCATGGGTTGGGCGCGCTGTTCCAGCAGGCGCGAGTAGTAATCCGGCAAAGGCGGTCGCTCGATCCGTCGGCGCGGCGGGGTCTTCAAACTCGTACACGGGATCACCGCGGTCGGTGACGACCACCTGGTCTTGCTGCTCCAATACGTTTGACCGAGCGGAAGTCGGTTCGCAGCTCGCGAATCGTGATGGCCGCTTCTGACCTGCGGGATTGGGGGGAAGTTTCAACTGCCCGTTTCCGTCTTCTCCTTCTGAGCCGCGGGCTTCTTCTGGTAAGGGGTGTGAAGGTTGAAGTAGATGCCGCAGAGCGGACGCTCGTTTTCGGTCTGGCTCAGGATAATGGTCACTTGCCGGTCCAAAGCGATTCCATGGCGAAGATTGGGACCTCGGTTCTCGTAGGCCTTGATGGCTTTTTCCAGGAGCGATTTCAGCGAAGCCGCGCATTGGTCTGGGGTTTTGTCCAGGCAAACGACATACTTCTCGAAAGCCTTGAGCGCCTGCGCCATCTCGTCCTGAAACATTTCAACTGTCACAGGCTTGAGATTAAAACGGCGGCTCCAAACTCGGAAGGGAAATCTCTATCCGCCAACAGAGAGATCGCGGAGCGCTCGGGGTGGACTCGCAGATGCATTACGTGGGAACCAATCACCGGCGCTGGTGACCGGTGCGGCCCTGCGCGAAAGCTCTCTTGAAGAAAAGTTGTTGCATTATTTATTGGGGCGGGGGGGGGAGTCTTTCGTCCCATGAACAACGAAAACAAGACTTCCGGGACGTGACACCGGAGGATTGGGAACAAGCGAAAATGCTAGTGATGTGTTTCACAGATGGTTGGAGTTATGCCGCAAGAGATTTTGGCCTCCCGCGAGGCGCGAGCGACGCGCATACCCTGGTGGGTCTGGGACGAGCGAGCAACGAAGCGGGAGGCCAAAAGACCCGCGGCCCGAAGGGTTGCGCCGAAAACGGTCTGGGGCTGCGTTGCTCCTCGGTCGCAGAGCGCTGGGGCTATGCTCCCTTGTCGCGCCTTGCCCCAGGCCGTTTTGGGCGCAACATAACTCCAGCCATTTGTGAAACACATCACTAGGGGATTGCCAAGACGCGTCGCATCGCCTTAAACGAGCGCATGCGCATATTTCTCGCTCGGCTCCCGAAGTCGCGGGGCAAACGCATCCTGGCAATTGCCGGATTACTTCTCGGCGCGGGTTTTCTCTTCTTGCTCGCGCTGGGCTTGACGGCGTTCTTTCTTTTTCGCTCGCCGAAATTTCAGGCCTGGCTCTGGCCGCGCGTCATGCATTGGCAGGCAACCGCCGCGTTGCCGGAGCCGCCGGCTGTGACGCCAGGCCCGCCCTACGGCGGTCCTGAACCCGACGCGGCCGCAGTTCGTGCCGCCGCCGATTTTTTTAAGACCACCAACGTCTGGACAGTCCACTTGAAGTTCGGGCCTGGCCGATGGGCCGCTTTGGGCCCCAAGCGTGTGCCAGCCGTCGCGAACTGGCTTCAACCTGACGGCACGGTGATCCTGCGCAATCCAAAAGCCGCGCGGTCCGGCATCGCGGGAGTTCTGGGATTTGATTATCCGTGGTCGCGCGCGGATCTGGAAATTGGCGGACTCTGGCTGACGAACGCGGGCGCCCGGTTCAAAGGCGACGGCACGTTCCTCGGAGCGTTGCGCACTTACAAACGCCCGTTCAAGCTCGATTTGAATCGGCACCAAACTAATCAGCAATTTGTGGGACGGACCTCGATCAACTTCAACAATCTGAGCGCCGATCAATCCGGTCTGAGCGACGCGCTGGCTTACGAATTCTTCCGGGACGCCGGCGTGCCCGCGCCGCGCACGGCTTTCGCGCGGGTTTTCCTGACGGTTGCGGAACGTTTCGAGCGCCGGCTGCTTGGCCTCTACGTGTTGCCCGAAAACCTCGACGCCGCCTGGGCTGAGGAAACCTTCGGCGTGAAAGGCGCCGCGCTGCTCAAACCGGTCACTTATCAGTTGTTTCACGATCTTGGCGATGACTGGAAACCATACGAACCGATCTACGACCCCAAAACAACCGTCAGCGCGCCGCAGCAAAGCCGATTGATCGAACTGGCGCGGCTGGTTACAAAGGCGAGCGACGACGAATTCGCCGCGCGCATCGGCGAATTCATCGACCTTGAAGAGTTCGCCCGCTTCTTAGCCTGCGAGGTCATGCTCGCGCACTACGACGGCATTCTGGCACAGGGCCAGAATTTCTTCCTCTACCTCGATCCGCGCTCGAACCGGTTTGGGTTCACGCCCTGGGACATGGACCATTCGTGGGGCGAATTCCCGATGATGTCCACCGCCGAGCAGCGCGAGCGCGCGAGCCTCTGGCATCCGTGGGTGGGCGAGAACCGCTTTCTCGAACGGATGTTGGCGGTTCCGGTTTTCAAACAAAAATACCGCGCGGAACTGGAGCGGCTCCTGACGACGCTTTTTGTCCCGGAGCGTCTGAATGCGCGCATCGACGCGCTGGCGGCTGTGGTCCGGCCTGCGGTCGCGGAAGAATCTCCGGCGAAGCTCGCCAAATTCGAGGTCGCGGTGTTGCGCGAATGGCAAACCGGCCCGCGCGACGGCCATCCGTTCGATGAGAACCGGCCCGTGCACCAACTCAAACGCTTCGTCGCCAACCGCGCGAAGAACATCCGCGACCAGCTCGACGGAAGAACGGAGGGCGTTGTGATCACGCGCATGCGGATGCAATGACTTTGGAACATTACCGCCCAGGATTTGCCATCTCGATTGGCCGGCATTCTTGCCGCCCCCTAGCCATGAACCGAACCCCCTCACCCCGTCCCTCTCCCCCGGTGGGGGAGAGGGTGTCCGCTGGGCTGGTCAGAGGGATTCCCAACGGTTCATGGGCCGTCTGCATGGCATCATGTCCGGGGAAGCTTCCCATGAACCCGGTAGGGACGGATTCCACTCCGTCCCTGACTTTACTCAGCGATCGAAGGAGCAATTCCAGGGACGCGGTGGAACGCGTCCTTACCCGTTCATGGGTCATGTGCATGGTTCTGAGATCAAGACAGCTTCCCATGAGCGCGTTTCTGGGATTCCTCTTTTTGGGCATGATGCTGATCGGCGAGGCTCTGGCCGCGGATCCCTCCAGTCCGCGGGGCGTATCGGTGGCTGCCGCGACGAATAATCTCAGCAGCGCTTGGTTCGCGGACCGCGGACAAAGTCTGCACGAACGCGAGCTGACCTGGATTCACTGGCTCCAGCAAACCAAGGCGCTGGCCTGGCCCATGCGCATCATCACCAATCTCGGGCCCAGCGTGTATGTCATCGCCTTCCTTCCTTTCGTTTTTCTGTGCCTCGATCCGCGAATCGGCATCCGTCTGGCGCTCGTCTATTTCGTCAGCTCAGCCTTGCGCGAGGCGCTCGCCCTGGCGTTTTGTTTTCCACGGCCTTTCTGGATCGACGCCGCTGTGGATACGTTTCATTACCGTCGCGCGCTGACCTTCAGCTACAGCTTTCCCTCCGGCCATGCTCTCATTGGGACGAGCATCTGGCTTTTCGCCGCAAGCCGATTCAGACGGCCCTGGGCGTGGTGCGTGGGAATCGCCATGGCGCTCTTGATTTGCTTTTCACGCGTTTATTTGGGCGTGCATTTCCCCAGCGATGTCACGGCGGGGTTTGTTGCGGGCGCGATGTTTGTGGCCCTGGTGATTGGCCTGGAAGCGCTCCTCGGCACGTGGTGGCAAGCGGCCGGGCTGCGCCGTCAATGTGTCGCCGCGGCGGTTTTGTCCGGAATGCTGATCCTGGCTGGAATCCTGGCCAAGAGCCTTCATTCCGCGATGCCGGATCCGCCGTTGTGGGCTGCGTTTGCGGTGAAGGCACGCGAGGTGCATCGCATCACCGAGCAAGCCGGCGCTGTGTTCGGTCTGGCCGTGGGGTGGGCCATTGGGCGGCGCTGGGCGCCATTCGAAGTATTCGGCCCGTGGTGGCAACGGCTGGCGTGCTGGGTTTTAGGTTGCGCTCCGTTGGCCGTGATTTACGGCACCAGGTGGCTTGGCCCGGCGGATTCCGAAGTCATCCGGGCTGCCGTCCGATTCTGCGGAGCTTCCCTGGCGACAGGGCTGTTGATGGGCGTGGTGCCGTGGCTTTGCTTGCGTTGGAAACTCGTCCGCCCGGAGGTCGCTCGTTAGTAGGTTAGCCGCGAATGGGACTACAGCGCTTGACTAGCCTAGACTAGACTAGACCTGCAACAAGCGTGATTATTGGCTTGAAAAAAGAAAAAAGCTCGAAATGCCCGTCAATATTGGTTGAAATATGTTTGTTCAAGAACAGCTAACAACCAACAAAAGGTCATTTCGAGTGAGCAGAAC
>VHCZ01000096.1 GCA_016871535.1 Verrucomicrobiota bacterium | reverse complement strand
CGAAGGAGCATAGCCAGGGCTCTGCGACTGAGGAGAAACGAAGCCAGAAAGCGAAATCGCCCCAGCCCTCCGGGGCGGGGCGGCGCCTGGCCGGCTGCGGCGTTGCTCGTCGGTCACAGCCCCAAAACGGGGATGCTCCCTCCTGGCGCCTTGCATCCGGCCAGGCGGCGCTCCCGCCAAAACCGGAAGTTATTTTTGCACAGACCCTTAATAATAAATGCTCATGCAAACCCACAAACCTCGCAAGTTGTGCTGGGGAACTCCGGCTTTGAGTATCGTGAGCGTAGCAAAGCAAATGGCGGCCCTGATTATGAACGCGTGGTCGGAGGATCGGCGGTGCGCCGTGATTCACTGATCTTGGACAGGCTTGCCGTTCGCGCCAGCATCCTTTAGCTTTCCATCCATGAGTGTGCAGGAGATTAAGGAAAAGCTAGCCGCCCTGCCTCGCAATGAGCAGGACGAGGTGATCGCATATCTGTTCCATCTCCGCCATGAGAGCGACCAGGATTATCAAACCCAAATCGCTCGGAGATCGGCAGATCGGAACGTATCGCATTGGCTGTCTCCTGACGAGTTTGAACGCGAACTGGACAAGCGAAAGACCCGTTAGATGGGGGCTTTTTCGGTTTATATTCATCTCGACCTCTTGGAAGTCGTTCCGACGAGAGGCGAGCAGCGAAGACTGCTCATGCGCTTCATTCGTTCACTTGCCGACAATCCGTACACCCCAGGAGATTTCACCGACAAGGACGATAGCCTGCGCACACGACAGATCAAAATTATCGGCCACTATGCGATCACCTACTGGGTGGATGATCCTGTGAAAGCCGTACTGGTCGTTGGCGTCCAACCGGCAGACCGGTGAACTGTCGGCCGACTGGCGAGAACTTCATTGTGACCACCGTAGCCGGAGCGTGGCCTCCGCGGGACGCCGAGCCTTCTACCAGAAGTCTGGCGTTCGGCGGACGGAGCCCTCTCGAGTGAAAACAGCCCATTCGTTTGAGCTATTTCACCTTTCACCTTAGGGTCTGTGCAAAAATAACTTCCGGTTTTGGCGGGAGCGCCGCCTGGCCGGATGCAAGGCGCGAGGAGGGAGCATCCCCGTTTTTGGGCCGTGACCGACGAGCAACGCCGCAGCCGGCCAGGCGCCGCCCCGCCCCGGAGGGCTGGGGCGATTTCGCTTTCTGGCTTCGTTTCTCCTCAGTCGCAGAGCCCTGGCTATGCTGCTTCATCGTGCCAGAAAGCAAAATCGCCTCCAGCAAAACCGGAATCTATTTTTGCACAGACCCTTAGCTCGCTTGCCTCTCAGACGCGCTCGCCGTAGAATTACATCCGAGTGCCGGAACCGTCCCGGTCCGTTTTGTGAAACGAAACCTTCAACCCAAACAGGATTCGTTATGCGCCAAGTCGATTCAGTCGGTCGAACCCCTTCTCAACTGTCTCACAGAGCCTTCACCCTCATCGAGCTCCTGGTCGTCATCGCCATCATCGCCATTCTGGCGGCGATGCTGATGCCCGGTCTGAGCCGGGCCAAGGGCACGGCCAAGAAAGCCAATTGCCTGAGCAACCTCAACATCGGCATGGCGATGCTCATGTAATCGGAGGATTTCAAGGGCCTGATCCCGCGAGGGAACGATGTGCTCTGGTATCAGGCGTTCATGCCGTATCTGCCCGAAGGCGGCACGACGCGAGACTATCGCGGCATCCGGATTTTCAAATGCCCAAGCTACCCGAACAAGCAACAGGTGATCTGCTACGTGATCAATTGCTGGTACTTTCAAAGCATGAAAGACACCGGTGGCACCGATCTCTACGCGCCCACGCCGCTCAGTCGCGTGGATCGGCCTTCCGAAACGGTCTATCTCGCGGACAACGAAGACGGTTCGTGGCGCCCGATCGTCAAGGGTTACCAGGACGCCGAGCTGTTTCTGAACGACGTCTGGCACCCGACCCATCTGCCTTCGTCCAACGCCAGAGACACCACGTATGGACGCCGCGTCGCCAAAAACCGGCACCTCGGCGGCCCAGATGCACTCTACTTCGACGGCCATTCCGGCTGGGTGAAAGCCGAAAAGATGACCGCCGACATGTGGCGCGAAGTCTGGCGATAGCGGCGTACCCCCGCAGCCCAAAGGAGCGCGAACAGCTTGTCCGCGCATTTCGTTTACGAGCGACGTACCGCAGGCTTTTGAGCCTGCGGTTCACGGAGCTTTCCAGCTCCCTTTCTCGATCTGCGCGGCAGGGGGACTGGAAAGTCCCCCTAACTGGCAGGCTGGAAAGCCTGCCCTACGTCCAACCAAAAACACTCGCCTGATCTTCTGCGCTCAATAGAATCCGTGGAAAAGATCACAGCCTATGCCTCGAAAAATTCTGATCATCACGGACGATGCCGGCGAATCGTTTGAAATCCTTTATGCCCAACACCGCTTTCGCGAGGCGGGCTATCAACCCGTGATTGCCGCGTCGCAGAAGAAGCGGTTGCACGGCGTCATCCACGACTTCGAGCCGGGCTGGACGACCTATATCGAGAAGCCGGGCTATCTGATCCAGGCGGACGTCGCCATTGCGCAAGTCAAGCCGAGCCAATACGAGGCCATCCTCCTGATCGGCGGGCGCGCGCCGGAATGCCTTCGCCACAACGACAAACTGATCCGGATCGTCCAGGATTTTCATCGCCGCGGGAAATGGATCTTCTCCATTTGCCATGGGATTCAGATTCTGCTCGCGGCTGGTCTTGGGAAGGGCCGGCGGGTCACCTGTTATTGCAATGTGCGGTTTGAAGTCGCGCAATGCGGCGGCACGTGGATCGACAAACAAAGCGTGGTGGATCGCGCGGGCCGGATGGTCACTTCGCAGACCTGGGAAAGCCACGCCGATTTTTACCAGGATATCTTTATGGCGCTTGGCGCCAACCAGGGCAAGCTCCGAAGGCCGACGAGGCGCCTAGGAGTTTGACCAGCGGTACAAGCCGCCACCAAAGTCGTTACAACGTTAAATCGTTAAATGGGTTAAATCGGTTGAATGGAACCACTTCTTCGCTTCATCGGAGGGATTGATGGCGAACGAGGGAATGCCCAGGGGAAGGGAAAGATGCTCGTGCGGTTGATCTCTGTTTTCTCAGTGGCCTCCTGTTAAACCCTTAAGCCCATCTCCTGAAAATTTCGCTTTGAATTCGTTCCGGATTCCCGCCAACATCCGCGCCTTGCTTTGAAATGAAACGAACGCATCACTGCAACGAACTGCGCGTGGATCATATCGGCCAGACGGCCACGCTCTCGGGCTGGGTCCATTCCCGGCGCGACCTGGGCGGCGTGATCTTTATCGACGTGCGCGATCGCGAAGGCCGCACGCAGACCGTATTTGATCCCTCCGATTTGCCAAAGGCCTTGTTCGAGCGCGCGGCGGCGTTGCGGAGCGAATCCGTCATTTCCGTGAAAGGACTGGTGCGCCGGCGTCCAGAGGGCACGAACAATCCCAAGATCGCCACGGGTGAAGTCGAGGTGCAGGCGAAGGAACTTGAGGTCTTGAACCAGGCCGACGTTCTGCCGTTTCCCGTCGATGATCCGGAAGTCGCCAGCAAAGTGAACGAAGAGTTGCGCCTCCAGCATCGCTACCTCGATTTGCGCCGGCCGGAAATGGCTCGCAATCTTCGCCTGCGCAGCAAGGTCGCCACCGCCACGCGCGTATATTTCGACGAGCAAGGTTTCCTGGAAGTCGAAACACCCATGCTGTTCAAATCGACGCCGGAAGGGGCGCGCGAATTCCTGATTCCGAGCCGGATTCATCCGGGCGAGTTCTACGCGCTCCCGCAATCGCCGCAGCAGTTCAAGCAAATCCTGATGGTCGCCGGGGTGGAGCGTTACTTTCAGTTGGCGCGCTGTTTCCGCGACGAAGACCAGCGTGCGGATCGCCAGCTCGAATTCACGCAGATCGACCTGGAGATGTCCTTCATCGAGCGCGAAGACATTTACAATCTGGTCGAAGGTCTCTTGAAACGCATCTGGAAGGTGGCGTTGGGCGCCGAAATTCCCACGCCGTTCAAACGCCTTTCCTTCGAGGAGGCGCTGAACCGCTACGGCATCGACAAACCGGACACGCGCTTCGGGATGGAGATCGCGGACCTGACCGAGGAATTCCGCGCGAGCGCATTCAAGGTGTTCGCGGGCGCGGTCGCCAGCGGCGGGGTGGTCAAGGCGATGAACGCCAAAGGCCTGGCCTGCGCCACGCAGGGACAGATGGAAACCATGACCGAGTGCGCGAAGAGTTTCGGCGCGAAAGGCCTGGCCTACATCAAGGTGGAAAACGGCGAGTGGAAATCGCCCATCGTGAAATTCTTCTCCGATGCCGAGAAAGCGGCGCTCGCCAGGAAACTGTCGATGGCGGAAGGCGACCTCGTTCTGTTCGCGGCGGACCAATGGCTGACCGCGTGTGAAATTCTGGGGAAGATCCGCCTCTATTGCGCCGAGGTGCTGCGCGGGCAAGGCAAGCTGTCGATTCCGGCGGATCGCTTCGATTTTCTCTGGGTCGTTGATTTTCCACTCCTGAGTTTCGACAAGGAACAGAACCGCTGGTATTCAAGCCATCATCCCTTCACGGCGCCGATTCCCGATGACATTCCGCTTTTGACTAGCGACCCGAAGAAGGTTCGCGGCCAGCATTACGATGTGGTTGTTAACGGGGTCGAGTTGGGGGGAGGCTCCATTCGGATTCACCAACCGGAGTTGCAGAAGATCGTGTTCGAGCAGGTTCTTCAGATTCCGCCGGATGTGGTGAAGGCTCGGTTTGGCTACATGCTCGAAGCGTTTCGCTACGGCTGCCCGCCGCATGGAGGCATTGCTCTGGGGTTCGATCGGCTCAACGCGATTCTTTGCGGCACGCCGAGCATCCGCGATGTGATCGCTTTTCCGAAAACGGCCAAGGGCGCCGACCTGATGACGGATTCACCGGCTGCGGTCGAATCCAAGCAGCTTCGCGATCTGCACATCGATCTGAAAGTTCCGAAGAAGGAAGAAGCCTTCCGTGGAACGTAGAATGGGTGGAGCGACGCTCCCGCGGAGCTTTGGCGACGGCAAATGAAGGGGCTTCCACGATCAGGCTCGGCAGGAGTCTCACCCCACCAGCGGTAGGGTTGCCTTACCGGTACCAGTCGCGCAAGAGGACCTGGATACCCGGCTCCTCCCCGACAAGTTGCTTGAACTTTTCCAGATCGCTCCCTCGGCAATGATAGGGACAGACGATCTTGGGCTTGAACTCGCGCACGGCGCTGGCGGCTTGTTCCACCGTCATCGTGTCAGGGAGGTTCATGCACACAAACGCGGCGTCGATGTTCTTCAACTGGCGCATCTCCGGGATGTCCTCGGTGTCCCCGCTGACGTACACGCGTTTGTTGCTCGCCGTGACGACATAGCCGTTGCCGCGTCCCTTCTCGTGGAATTTCAAGCGTTCCTCGGTCGTGTTGTACATCGGGACGGCTTCGATGGTCACGCCCGCAAGAGTGTTGGATTCCCCGTTCGCCAAAACGGAAGTCCGCTTTCTTAAGTCTTCCGGCAATTTGTCGGCCACCGCCGTCGGGGCCACGATCGCAGTGGTGTCACGCGTGAGCAGGGCCAGCGTGTTGAGGTCCAGGTGATCCTCGTGGACATCCGTGACGAGAATCAAGTCCGGCCTGGGCAGTCCTTTGAACCGCTGGCCGTCTCCGACCGGATCGACATAAATAGTGCGCTCCCTCGACACCATGACGAGCGTGGCGTGGTGGATGGGATAGATAATCACGGGGCTGTTCGTGATCGCAATCGGGCTGCCGGGAGTCTTCAGGCTCGCGCCGATGACGCTGCCGGATTCGGCGAAAAGCTCCAGACACAACCCCAACGCCAGCCACGCGGGTCTGCCGGCTCTGAGCTTCTTCATTGCCTTGTGGACAATTGAGTTTCTGCGGTTAAGAGGCGCTTCCATAAGAACGCCGGAGACAATCCGGCTCTTCGACATGAGATTCAAACCTAATTTGCTCACGCGCGTTCAGGGCAGGAATGAACAAATGTACTCGCAGATCCCGCCTTCGACTTCGATGTCGAAGCCCGACTTGGCGTGCACCTCGAACTTCTCGCCGGTCACATAAGTCGAAACCGTGGTTTGCTCGTCCAGTTTCACTCGACATTGGCCGGCGACGATCTCCATGCGTTCGGCTTTGTCCGTCCCGAAGTGAAACTTGCCCGGATAAATGAGGCCCAGCGTCTTTTTCGCGCCGTCGGGGAAGAGAATCGTATGGCTGACGACCTTGCCCTCGAAATAGACATTGGCCTTGGTTAGGGCGGTGACGCCCTGAAATTCAGTTGGCGCAGATGGCATAGGAGCGCGAGTCTTTCGCTGCTGGTTGAATTGTCAAGGCCGGCCTTCGCCCGATCCGTCGATTGAAGAAAGGGAAATCTTGTCATGGGGCAGTGGCAGTTCAGGGGCCATGAGCGGATAGCGCGAGAAGCGCGCGTCCCGAATGATCTTGAAATTGTCATCCCAGGAAGCGGTTGTGCTGAGGCTCTTACTGTGCAGACCGTGGGATTGACGACAGATCGACCGGAGAACCCTAGCGCAGATTTTCAATTTGCTGTATCGCCGATTTCCAATCGGCAGGGCGCCGGCAACTCCCAGCGGGCTCGGACTGGGAGACGCCCCGCAGAATACAATTCAGCGATACGGCAGAGTGCAACTCTGCGCTACGAGCTTTGTCGTCCATCCCGCGGACCAAGCAGTAAGCGCCTCGGGGATAGCTGCGGGATAGCTGGGTTGCGACAGCGACGCACGGTTGCTTGAGGGGCAGGAAACCGCTGGTCCGACTGCGTCCGATTTCCTTGCCTACCACACAGAATTCGGTCGCAATAGATTCTATGAATCAAGTTGCCTTTGAAATCACGGTCATTTTTCTGCTGCTTATCGCGAACGGCGTCTTCGCGATGGCGGAGATCGCCGTTGTGTCGGCCAAGAAAGCCCGGTTGCGGCGTCTGGCCGATCAGGGCCAGAGCAACGCCCAAGTCGCGCTCGAACTGGCGGAGTCGCCCAATCGTTTTCTTTCCACGGTGCAAGTCGGCATTACGCTGGTGGGCATCTTCGCGGGCGCATTCGGGGGCGCCACATTGGCGGCCAAACTTGCGCAGCCAATTGGCCAGATAACATTCCTCGCAGGTTACGCGGACAAAATCGCCTTCGGGATGGTCGTCGCGGTTATCACTTATTTTTCGCTCGTGCTGGGCGAGCTTGTGCCGAAGCGCTTTGGCCTGAGCAATCCCGAAGGCATCTCGATGGCGGTCGCCAAGCCAATGAACTGGCTCTCACGCGTGGCTGGCCCGCTCGTGAGCTTTCTCAGCATCTCCACGGAGGGTTTGTTGCGCCTGCTCGGTTTCAAACCGGAAAAGGAAGTGACCGTTTCCGAGGAGGAAGTGCGCGTGTTGATGCAGGAAGGCGTGAGGGCTGGCGCGTTCAACAAGGTGGAAAGCCATATCATCCACAGCGCGCTCGAACTCGACCAGTTGCCGGTGCGCGAGATTATGACGCCGCGTCCCAAAGTGATCTGGCTCAATCAGGACGATCCGCACGACCAGATTTGGCACAAGATTGTCATCAGCAATCACTCACATTTTCCAGTTTATCGCGAGAATCGCGACAACGTGGTCGGCATCGTGTCGGTAAAGGCCATCTACGCAAATCTGGCCGCAAAGGTTGGCGTGGATCTCAAGGACCTGACGACGCCGCCGCTCATCGTGCCCGAGACGCAGACGGTTCTTCAACTCGTCGAGACGTTCAAGCAAAGCGGGAAACACTTCGCGATGGTGACGGACGAGTTCGGAAACATTGTCGGACTGGTGACGCTCAACGACGTGATGGAAGCCATCGTCGGCAGATTTCCGTCCCAAGGCGAACGCGCCAAGCCCGAAGCCAAGAAACGCGACGACGGTTCGTGGCTGATTGACGCAATGATTGACCTGGAAGCGGTCGAAAAGGCGTTGCCTGGATTCAAGTTCGGCGGCGGTGCCTACACCGAATACCAGACGCTTGCGGGGTTTGTCGTGAAGACGCTGGGGCGCGTGCCGCGAGAAGGCGAAACATTCGAGGCGGAGGGTTACATCTTCGAGGTGCTCGACATGGATCGCCATCGCGTGGATAAAGTTCTGGTGATGCCCACCAAGACCATGCCGCCCCAGAAGATCCCCGCAAAGTAGGCCAGCGTCAGGGCGAAGACCCCGGCGCCCGCGATGGCGAAGCCACCGTCCTTCCACGGCTCCAAGTGTCCAAACGTGCTTCGTGTTCCGGCCCAGGCTCCCATGATTTACCCTATTGTATTCGCTGGGGGACTTACTTAGGCTGCCCGGCCTAAAGTGTCATGCCCACGCGACCTATCAAGGCCACGACGCTGCAACTGCTCTGGCACGATGCCGACGCCCGGGAAGCGCAGCTTCGGCGAATCGTTTGCGAACGGTTGCAAGCCAACCCGGCGCCGATCATCGGAGACCAAATTGTTGCGACGTATTTCTTCGCGCTGCGAAGCTGGAGCCTGATCCAGGCCGCCAAAGAAATCAGTTATCACGCCACCAGCGGAACGAAAGATATTCCGCGTGGTTCGCTGCTCGAACGGTGCACGGGGAAAGCAGTTGGAATCGACGCGTTCGATGCGACCGGCCGCCTGGGATTGATCCACATGGCCTACCCGCTGAAGATGCTCCTGCAACCGGACGGCCATCTGACTTCAACGGACATCTTTCATACCGCCGCCGGCGCAATTATTTTCGACGTTTACGAGAATCAGGACGTGCGGCTCGTCGGGCTTCAGATGCCTGAAACCGTGCTGCGCACGTTTCCCGGCCCGGCTTATGGCGGTCCGGGTCTGCGCGCGATCACGCATTGGGATAACGTAGGACAGGCTTCCAGTCTGTCCAAATCACGCGCCGCGACTGAGTCGGTCCGACAGAATGTTCTTTCAGATAAGTCAGAAAGAAATCGGCGAGCCGGAAAACCGGCACGGAATTCGATGAAGGAATTGGGCAGGCAGGATGCCTGCCCTACATTTGAGCCGGCCTTCGGCACTATTCTGAAGCCCACAGCCGGGATTACTCCGAAACAGGTTGAGACGCTAGTCGAGGAAGCGGCGGTTTGCCCGCTGTTTCTTTTCATCAAGGAGGACGAAAACCTCTATCCGCGCCTGGATTATTCTCCGGTGAAGGAGCGCGCGCGTCGAGCCGCCGCCGCCATCAAACGCGTCCAGGACAAACGAAGCGGCCGGGGCCTGATTTTTGCGCCGCATATCACGGGCGCGCCGCATGAAATTCTGGAAAGCGTCCATGCCGTGCTGGAGGCGGGCGCGACGGGAGTGATGTTCAGCGAATCGTTTGCGGGCGGCGCCGTCCGGATGGTCCGCGAAGCCACGAAGACGTTGGCCAGGCCCCCGGCAATCTACGGCCACAATGCGGGTATCGGGGTGAAAACGCGCGGCGGCATCTGGCGGGAGGTTATCGATTTGCTCGCGCGCCTGGACGGGATTGACTTTCGCCAAACGGCGCCGGTTCGCCAAGGCGCGCCGTTCATTTATCCGCACGGCGACGAATGGCTGGCGTCGGAGCGCGTGCTGACGCAGACCTTGCCCGGCATCAACCCCACCATGATTGCCCGCGCCGGCGGCCTGGATCAGGGCAACATCATTTTGAATCTGATCGACGCCGAACAGCGCGGCTTGAGCGAACACATCCTGTTCCTGGCCGGGTCAGCGATCAATTCGATCAAGAACGGTCAAGGCAACCCTGATCCCAAACTCGGCGCCGAGGCCATGATGCAGGCTCTGGAGGTGCATCGCGGTGGAGAACTTCGCGGCGTGGCCGCGAGCGACCATTTGGAGGCGCTGATGGGCCTGGCGCAGCGGAAGAAACTGAAAGCCCTTCGAGAGGCCCTCCGGCAAAGATACCCCGCGGCACCATGACCAATCACCAAGCCCAAATGACGAACGAAATCCGGATGACGAATCCCGAATCGAGATCACACGCCCGGGCGGCCTTGTGGGGGTGCCTTTCGTCATTTGTGCTCGGACATTCTTTCGACATTCGGCATTCGACATTCGGCATTCACCGCCGCCTTTGTGGCGGCCAGTGCGCGTCATGAACAAGGACTCTCGCCTTCTCCGCCTGGGGATTCTGGGCTGCGGGCCGATCGCGCAAATCGCGCACTTCGACGCGGCGAGGAAGGCGCGCAACGTCGAGTTGACTGCAATCTGCGACCTCGCAGACGATCTGCGCGACCGCATGGCCACGCTGCACCAGCCTCGCCTGATTTACCGTGACTTCGAGGAGATGCTGGCCAATCCCGAAATCGAGGCGGTATTGATTGGCGTGGCCGACCAATTTCATGTGCCGCTGGCGACGAAAGCCGTGGGGGCGGGCAAGCACGTGCTCGTGGAAAAGCCCCTGGGCGTGTCCGTGGAAGAATGCGAGGAATTGCGAAGCATGGTCCAAAGCAGGCCAGGCTTCCAGCCTGACCAGAAGCTGCCGTCTTCCAAAGAGGAGCGAGGCAAAGCAGTTCCTGTTGACGAGCAATTCGGCGGAGCAGGCAAGATGCCTGCCCTACGTTCGCTCGTGTTTCAGATTGGCAACAACCGCCGATTCGATCCCGGAATCGCTTTTGCCCGCAAATTTATCCAGGAGGAAATCGGCGACTTACTTTCCTTCAAAGCCTGGTATTGGGACTCGGTCTATCGTTACACCATGACCGACAATCTGCAGCCGCTCGTCCAACAAAGCGCCCATGCCAGACGTCCCAAGGGAAATCCCAAAGCCGACAAACCTCGGTACTTTCTTCTCACTCATGCCAGCCATCTGGTCGATACCGCGCGTTTTCTCGGTGGTGAGATTACCGCCGTTCGGGCGCGCCGGCTCGAACGCTTCGGCGCGTTATGCTGGTACGTCGATGTTGAATTCATCCACGGCGCGTTGGGCCACCTCGATTTGACTATCCCCGTGCGCGGGGATTTCGAGGAAGGCTTTCAGATTCAAGGCGAGCACGGTAACGTCCAGGGCCAGGTGTTTCTGCCCTGGTTCCATAAAGCGAGCCTGGTCGAGGCGTTTTCGGGCCGCGATCGGCAATACCGCCGACCGATGGGCGAAGACGCCTACTCTTACAAACTCCAGCTCGAGAGTTTTGCCGACTGCATTTTGTGCGGCACGCCGCAGCAGGGCGCGAATATCGACGATGGGGTCGCGGCGATGCGAGCGCTGGTGGCGATTGCGCGCTCCGTGGAAAGCGGCGAATGGATGCGGTTGGCGGACGTTACCGGCGGGGTGTGACGAATGACGAATCTCAAAATCCGAACGATGAACTCAAATCGCCTGCAACTCGGCATTTTCGCCAAAACATTCGCCCGGCCGACGGTCGAGGAAATCTTCGACGAGGTGGCGGGCCATCGGTTACCCTGCGTGCAGTTCAATTTTTCGTGTGCCGGACTGCCGAGCTTGCCTGAGGAATTGGAGCTGAGTGTCCTGGAGAGGATTCGCGGCAGCGCCGTGTCCCGGAAAGTTTCGCTGGCTGCGGTTTCGGGCACGTGCAACCTGATTGATCCCAACCCGACGCGCCGGTCGGATGGACTGCAGCGGGTGCGAGTCCTCATTTCTGCGTGCAGCTACGTCGGCACGAACGTGGTGACGCTTTGCAGCGGCACGCGGGATCCCGACGACCTGTGGCGCTCTCATCCGGACAACAACTCGCCGCAAGCCTGGAGCGATCTGCGAGCTTCCCTGGACGAGGTTTTGGAAGTGGCCGAACTCCACGATGTCACGCTGGGACTGGAACCTGAACTCAGCAATGTCGTCAACTCCGCTCCCCGCGCGCGCCGGTTGCTCGACGAAACCGAATCGCCGAACCTCAAAATCATCATGGACGCCGCCAACCTGATTCCTCCGGACGAACTCCCCCGCCGGACGCGGATCCTCGAAGAAGCCTTCGATATCCTGGGCAACGATCTCATCCTGGCCCATGCCAAGGAACTCGGCCCGGACGGTCGGGCAGGGAATCTGCCGCTGGGGTCCGGGATCCTGGATTGGGACCGTTATCTGGAGCTATTGTCGCAGGCCCAATTCGCCGGCGCGCTGATCATGCACGGCTTTGAAGAAACGGATCTGGCGGCGAGCGCCGCGTTTCTTCGGGACAAACTCGCGCAGCCGGCTTGAGGTCAACCAACCGTTCCAAGGTTAAATCGTTAAATCGGTCAGAGGGTGAGAAGACCGTGCCGCCATCGAGGACGCTCGCCCCACCTTCTCTGATGGAAGTACAATACTCTCGCCACGGCGCATGCCCACATTCACACACGACGCAATCGAATTTCATTACGAGGATGGCAATTCCGGCGTGCCCTTCTTCTTTCAGCATGGTCTGGGCGCGGATGTGTCGCAACCGTTCAGCCTGTTCAAACCGCCTGCCGGAGTTCGGTTGCTGGCCTTCGATGCCCGCGCGCACGGGAAGACGAACCGCGTGGGGCCGCTGGACAAGATCCGCCTCGCGACTTTCGCCGACGATCTCCTGGCGCTGATGGATCACCTGAAGATTCAGCGCAGCATCGTCGGCGGCATTTCCATGGGGGCGGCGCTGGCATTGAATTTCGTGCTGCGCTTTCCGGATCGCGTCGCGGGGTTGGTGTTGTCGCGTCCGGCGTGGCTCGACCGACCGAATCCGTGGAACGTCCACATGTTCTCTCTGGTGGCGCGCTTGATTCGAGAACATGGACCGGAGCGCGGACAGGCGCTGTTCAAGGAAACGCCCGAGTACGCGGAGACGGCGCGCTCGTTTCCGGACGTGGCCCGGTCTCTGTGCGGGCAGTTTGAGAATCCTCGCGCCCGCGAGCATGCGGTCAACCTGGAGCGGATTCCGCGCGATACGCCGTGCAAAGACCGGCAAGAATGGGCTTCGATCCGGGTTCCCACGCTGGTGCTGGCAAATCGGCACGATCCGATTCATCCTTTCGAATACGGGGAAGCCCATGCGCGGCTGATTCCCGGAGCGGAATTCAAAGAGATCACCGCCAAATCCGTGAGCGTCCAGCAACACGGGCATGACGTACAGCGATTTATCGGGGATTTCTTGAAGCGGCATTTCATTTCAGACTAAATCCTCTCGCAATGCTGAAATGTTCCACATCTCTTTGGTCGGCGGACCTGGCAAATCTGGCGGCCGAGATCAAGCGCGTTGAGCCTTATTCGGAGCGCTTCCATATCGACGTTGCTGATGGCCATTACGTGCCGAACCTGCTGTTCTTTCCGGATCAGGTGAAGGCGTTGCGGCCACACACGCGGTTGCCGTTTGAGATTCATTTGATGACCGCAAACCCGCTCGATTGGGTGGAACCGTTTGTGGAGGCGGGCGCGGATGCCATCCTCTTCTGCTTCGACTCCGCCAGCAATCCGGCGGAAGTTCTGCGCGCGATCAAAGCGTGCGGGAAACAAGCGGGCGTTTCGCTGCTCATCAACGAGCCGGTTGAACTTTTGGAGCCGCTGTGGGCTGAACTGGACATTGTCACGATCGTGGGCACGGCCATGGGCATCAAAGGCGCCTCGATGGACGCGTCCGTGCCCGGCAAAATTCGGCAAGCGCGCGAGATCATCCGGCGTCGCGGGCAGAAGGCTGTGGTTGAAGCGGACGGCGGCATCCGGCGTGAAACCGTGCCGTTGCTCCACGCGGCGGGGGTGGACTTTATTGTGCCCGGCTCACTCATGTTCCGTGAAGATCCCAAGACGATGCGGCAGTGGCTGGCTTCCTTGTGAACACGGTTAAGGCATTCGACCTGCTCGGCCTGGGTTGCGCGGCGGTGGACGACCTGGTTTACGTCGAAGCGTATCCGCCGGCCGATGCGAAGGTCTCTGTGGTCCGCAGCGAGCGCCAATGCGGCGGACTGACAGCGACGGCGCTGGTCGCAGCGTCGCGCCTGGGATCGCGCTGCGCTTTTGCCGGCGTTCTGGGCACCGATGAGTGGTCGCAATATGGAATCAATCGTCTGCGGGAGGAGGGAATTGACCTGACTTATCTTCGTCAACGTCCCGAAGCGAAAATCATTCACTCGTTTATCGTCGTGGACACCGCTCGCAACACGCGAAACATCTTTGCGGATTTGAATGGCGCGGTCGGTTGCGACCCGGATTGGCCGGAGGAAGACATCATCCGGTCAGCGCGCGTGTTGCTGGTCGATCATTTCGGTCTGAAAGGAATGATTCGGGCCGCGCGCATCGCCCGCGCGGCCGGGATTCCGATCGTGGCCGATTTCGAGAAAACTCCCGGAACCGAATTCCCGACGTTGCTCGACCTGGTGGATCATTTGATCGTTTCACAACATTTCGCTGAAAGACTCACTCAGCAAGCAAACCCTCAGGATGCCGTGAAAGCACTCTGGACGGATCAGCGCGACACCGTCGTCGTCACCTGCGGAGCGGAGGGCTGCTGGTATTCGACGCATGCGGAACCTGCGCGCGTCGCCCATCAACCAGCCTTTCGCGTTCGGGTCGCGGATACGACCGGCTGCGGCGACGTGTTCCATGGCGCGTATGCCGCGGCGCTGGGACGCGGGTTGCCGGTAGAGGAACGGATTCGGTTCGCTTCGGCGACCGCAGCGCTTAAAGCGACTCAGAAAGGCGGCCAGGAAGGCATTCCAAGGCAAACGGCGGTTGATTCATTCTTGCAAGAGAACAAGTGAGTTTGTCCACGGATTCCCGAACTTGGTCGAGAACTGAACTCATCATCACCATCATCAATGAGGCCTTGGCAGCGGCGTTTGGACCTCGTAATTTGAACGCATGTCAAGCGACAATCTGCTTTGGCGCATCACAGTCGATCCAGATATTTGTCATGGCAAACCCTGCATCCGCGGTTTGCGCTATCCCGTGGAATCTTTGCTTGAGTATCTGGCTGGCGGAGACTCCGTGGACGACCTGCTCGGAGCAGCACATGCCCACAATCGAAACGGCTTTGGAGCACTATTCAATTGTGGAGCTGGATCGAGTAACAGTGACTCCCGTAGGCTAGTACTAGCTGGAACAACCTTTTCCCATGACGAGCGAGTCCCTGAGTCTCGATATGGAATTTGCACTGTGCGAAATTCCGACTTACGACATCCACACACATCTGGTCGGTGGCAAGCTGGGCGCTCGGGGATTGCACGACATCCTGCTGTATCACATGGTCGTCAGCGATCTTTACGCAGCAGGCTGTCCCAGCGGGGCGCGGCTGACTCAGTTTCCAAATTGGCCAACCCGCAAAGAAGCCACGACACGGATTCGTGAAGCGCTGCCTTTTCTCCGGCACATTCAGAACACGAGTTCCTGGTGGGGTGTGCGCATCATTCTCCGCGACCTTTACGACTGGCACGAGCCCATCACGCCGGAAAACTGGCAGAAGCTCGACGATCGAATCCGAGAACGCGCCGCCGACCGCTCGTGGCATCATTCCATCCTGGACCGCTTGAATGTGCGCCGGACCGGCACGGAAATCGCCCGCCGGGAGCGGGGCCAGGATGACGATCGGCTCCAGTACGCTTTGGAGTGGGGCTTTTTCACGCGGTGCCAGTGGGCTGAATTTGACACCGCTTTGTACGAGATCGAACGCTGCTGGGGCCGTTCGCCGGAAAGCCCTTCACCCATCGGCGCGGGCGGGCGTCCCGGGACCGAGCGAACGATCCGGACGCTGGAAGACGTCCACTCCGCCTTGCGGCATTACGTGAACCGCATCCCGTATGGACAGGTGCTCGCGACCGCGACCCATCTTTCCACGGACATCGACTATCGAATGGTGAGCGACGCCGAGATGGAAAGCGCCCTGAGCCAGCGCAGCCGCGCCGGAGCTGAGGAACGCGACATTTATGCGTCCTACATCAACGAAGGCTTTCTGACGGCTTTGGAGAAGCGCGGGAAGGAAATCGTTTTCCAGTTCAGCCTGGGCGCGGAGCCGTTGCCGTTCGAAACCGCGAGCCGTCTTGCGCAACGCACCATCGGGCAGCTTGCGGGGATGATCGGACGGCATCCCGATTTGCGCTTCCAGTGTTTTCTGGCGAGCCGCCACGCGAATCAATCGCTCTGCACGCTGGCGCGCGAGTTGCCGAATTTCAGCCTGGCAGGGTACTGGTGGCACAACTTCTTTCCCGACATCATTCGCCAGGTCATGGCCGAACGGCTCGACATGGTGCCCACGAACAAGCAGGTCGGATTCTTCTCCGACGCTTACTGCGTGGAGTGGACCTATGCCAAAGCCATTCTCGTTCGCAAGCAAATGGCGTGGGTTCTGGCTCAGAAGATTCAACAAGGCCAGTACACGCGGGACGAGGCCCAGGGGATCGCACGCGCCATCCTTTTCGAGAGTCCGCAAACGCTGCTGGGTTTTGTGCCGAGACCAGGCAGCCCGGCGAGTCGCGTCCCTGCAACTTCAGGGTAGGGCAAGCCTGTCCCCAGCGAGCCGAGTCGGACGTGTTCAACACACGTCGAGCGGCTCGCCGGGACGGACTCGCCCCACCGGGTTCATGGGTCGAGAGCATGGTGTCGGACCGAGGAAGCTTCCGATGAGCGAAGGCACTGCGGCTACCCGTGCAATTTCCGGTGCAATTCGGGCAGGTAGCGTTGCACGTCCTCCGGAAGGCGGGCAAACGACTCTCGGCTGTGTTCGCAAAGCGCGTTGGAGCCGTGCATCAGGAGGTACTCGAATCCGCCGGGCAACGGTTCGAAGTGGAAACCGGCCTGAATCAGAAAAAGGGAGAACGACAGCTCCGTGAAGTGAGTCAGTCCTTGGAACTCCTGTTTGCGGTAATCCAGGTGCGGCACGCCGCCATGGTTCAGGAATACTTCAATGGCGCTCCGGGGATGAAAACCCGCCATGCCTTGCAGCATCGGAAAGATGTATTCAGCCGGCGCCAGAGCGAAGTTCCACGCTTGGGCAAGGACGTTGCATTCCTCGTCCCAGTGAAACTTCATGGTGACGAGGTTGCCGAAGCACGTTCGTTCGCGGTGCTCCAGCAGCGGCAGGATTTGCTGGCCCCAATCCGGCCGCCAGAACCAATGGTCGTCGTGCAGAAAAAGATACCACTCGTAAGCCGGAAGACGGCGAATTGCCTCTGTGAACGCGCCGCCTTCGTGGCCGACATTTTCTCTGGGGAGAAGCTGATCGATGGGAAGGCGGCTGAAGTAGGCCTCAGCCTGGGGAGTGATCTCTCCGTTGTGGATGATGGCCAGATCAAACTGCTCCCGGGCTGCGAAGAACGCGGAGTTCAACGTCATGAGGTCATTGCGCGGCCACGTTTTCTCCGACGTCGCCACGCAAACGCAGAGTCGCTTCATCGCCAAATCAGTTCGCCGAACGCCAACGCCGCAGCTTTTCTCCATAGCCCGCCAATTCGCGAGGTTCGCCGAATCTCCCGACGTAATCCGCGTCGATGTAAACCGCAAAGGAGGTCACGTGACGAATTCCTCGCGCGCCGTATGAATCCAGATCCGCCGCAAACACGTTTTCGTGCCAGGGCAGCTTGATCGCGGGTTTCTTCCATTTCGAGAAACGCGAAACATCCAGCCAGTACTCCAGCACCTGTGCAGTCTCGCGTCCGAAGATCTCCAGATTGGCATCGAGCGCGTCCAGGGTGTCCTTTGCTTCAAGACCGGCCTGCTGGCTGTAGGGGACATCATAGCGCCGATGGATCGGGGCGTATTCGAGAAAGATTCCAGGTTCCGCCTTGATCCGTTTGGGCGGCCAGAGGGTGTTGCTGTAGGCCAGATGAGCGAGCCGCGCGCGGGCATCGAAACGCCGCAGCGCGGCCAGGAGGCGATTCTCCAACCGCAAAGCTTGATCGCTTTCGGACCAGCCGCGGCAGTGCGGACAGTGACACCAGGATTTCGCGTCGTCGCCCCAATAGAAGTAACGGTGCGTCGTGGGACGAAGCGTTTTGGCCAGGGCCACTGCGCCTTCCGCCGCAATATTCAGCGCTTCGGAAGAATGCACGCAGAGGTTTGCGTCCGGCGTCCGTTCTCCCGTTTCGTTCATTCGGAAGAACTGCGGATTTTTGGCGAACAAATCGCGCGGCAAGAGTTCGCGGACCGCGTGCAGTTCGTATTCGACTTGAAGGTTCAGCCGCTGGCAGTCGCCGAGAAACCGTTGTCCGTTGTCGGAAAGAATGAAATCGGCAACTCGCTTGGGAGAAACGCCATGGTGCAGGCCAATCGTCGTCAACCCGGCGCGATGGACACGCTCCGGCCAGTCGCGCCACGACAAATCGTCAGGGACTAAAACCACGCCGCGGGTTCGGAAGTAGGGTTGCGACGCGGCTTCGTTATCTTGCGACACCGCAGCAGCTCCGGGACAATCCACCCTTGCGAATTGCGGCAGCGCCAGACCGCTGGCCAGGCGCTTGAGAAATTGGCGTCGATTTTTTTCCATGACCGGGAGAGCAAGCTCACGATATAAGTCCGGGGAACGAAATCAATCCAAAGGAACTTATGAAGATCACCCGCCGACAATTGCTGACCCGAACCGGGACCGGGCTTGGCGCCCTTGGGCTGCTGAACTCCCCCGCCTTATTCGCCGCCAAGGCCGCTGAATCGAAAAAGCCCGAAAGCAAGATGCGGCTCGGCACCGTGACCTATAATCTCGCCAAGGACTGGGATCTCGCGACGATTATCAAGAATTGCGAAGCGGCCAAGTTCCAGGGCGTCGAGCTTCGCACGACTCATGCGCATGGCGTGGAAGTGAACCTGACGAAGGGGCAGCGCACCGAGGTCCGGAAGCGTTTTGCCGATTCCAAAGTCGAATTGATGGGGTTGGGCAGCGCCTTCGATTACCACACGCCAGATCAGAGCAAGCTCCGGAAAGACATTGAGGCCACCAAAGAATACATGGTGCTGGCCCACGATGTGGGGGCGCCTGGCGTCAAGGTGCGGCCCAACGGTTTGCCGAAGGAGGTTCCGGTTGAAAAAACGCTCGAACAGATTGGGCGGTCACTTCGGGAGTTGGGCGAATTCGGCCACGGCTATGGGGTTGAAATCCGTCTGGAGGTGCATGGCAGCGGAACCTCCTTGCTCCCGAACATTAAGAAGATTCTGGACGCCGCCTACCACAAACACGTCGGAATCACATGGAACTCCAACGCGACAGACCTGGAAGGCAAGGGGTTCAACTCCAACTTCAACCTCGTCAAAGACAAGATCTTCTGCGTCCACATGCGGGACTTGTACATCGAGGATTACCCTTTTCGTCGCTTGCTCCAGCGCCTCAACGAGATAGGCTTTGGCGGTTATTGCCTGGCAGAAGTTCCGGAGAGCGCGGACCCGGTTCGAGTGATGAGATATCTCAGGGCACTTTGGCTTGCTTACCAGGACTTGCTTTAGCTTCACTTTTGAGAGCAGGTATGCTACCTGCTCCTTTCAGGGCTGCAAAAACGGCCAACTCCTTTGGAATATGGACTCTATTTCGGCTATCAGCAGTAATCTGGCAGCGAGCGGAACTTCCAGTTTGCTCGCTGAGGCGTTCGTCAAGATGCAGCAGACGCTGGCAAGGCTCTCGTCTGGCAAGCGTATCAATTCGCCGGACGTGGACGCGGCCGGGCTGGCGCAGCTTGAGCGATTGAACAGCCAGATTGGGCAAATCGACGCCGGCAGCTCAAATGTCGCGAATGCTACCTCCCTGACCGAAGTCCAGAGTGCCACCGCACAACAGCTTGCCGACCTCGAAGCGCGCAAAGGCGAACTGGCCATCCGTGCCCAGGACGCCACATTGACGGATAGTGATCGCCAGGCGATCCAGGCAGAATTTTCCGCGCTCCAAGGCGCTCAGAATCAGCTTCTCGGGCAGCAATTCAACGGCGTGCCTGTTTTCTCGAGTTCGAGCCAACAGGTCGTGGCCGATGGCGACGGGACGAGTGTTAATCTAAGCGCCATCGACCTCGGAGCTTCTATCGCATCAGGTGGAATTGCCGAAAGCACCTCTGGCGCAACTTCGGTCTCAACTTCGGCTAACGCCGCAAATGCCCTGAGCACGATCCAGAGCAGCATTGACAATCTGACGCGTGGCCTGGCCAACATTGGCGCCGGCCAATCGCGATTGACGGTTACCGGCGAAACCAACGCCATCCGGGTCGAGAATCTGACCGCTGCGGCCAGTCGCATCGGCGACACTGATTTCGCGCAGGAAAGCGCGAATCTCAGCCGATTCAACATCGGCGTTCAAGCCGGAATCCTCAGCCTGCGCCAGGCGAACGCCGCCGGCAGCCTGGGACTGAACGTGCTGGCTTAGTGGTCCATTTCATAAATACGCTCACGTTCGCGGCAAGGGATTTTTCGGCCAGACGAGGCGCGAGCGACGAGCATATCCCGAAGTGATCTGTAAGGAGCAAGCAACGAAGTCTGGCGAAAAAGAACTGCCGCCCTTCGGGTTGCGCCGAATTTTGCCTGGGGCTGCGTTGCTCCTCGGTCACAGCCCCACTGGCGGGGGATGCTCGCTCGTC
>VHCZ01000095.1 GCA_016871535.1 Verrucomicrobiota bacterium | reverse complement strand
CCACGCCCGTCGAGCGGCTCGTTGAGGACAACTCGCCCTACCGCTGATCGGTTCAAGGGACGAGTGCATGGTTCTGAAACCAAGGCAGCTTCCCACGGTAGGGCGAGCCTGTCCCCAGCGAGCCGAGCCGGACGTATTCCACGCCCGTCGAGCGGCTCGTTGAGGACAACTCGCCCTACCGCTGATCGGTTCAAGGGACGAGTGCATGGTTCTGAAACCAAGGCAGCTTCCCACGGTAGGGCGAGCCTGTCCCCAGCGAGCCGAGTCGGACGTATTCCACGCAGGCCGAGCGGCTCGCCGGGACGGACTCGCCCTACCGGGTTCATGGGCCGAGTGCAGGTCCGAAAGGAATCCTTACGCAGGACACCAGTGCAACGCGTTAATTAACGCTTTGACGCCTCGACGCTCCCACCAGAGTCCACAACGATCTCACCCGCCCCCTTGGGGATTTCAGAAGTCACGATCTTGCCGCCCGGCCACCGAATCCAAATCTTCGATGGCGGTTCGGGTGTCGCCATTATGGGGACGGCGCTATCTTGCGACCAGTAGCCGCTACCCGCACGGATTTCGTGCGCGGGGCTGAATCGTTCGCCGAACATCAATCGCACCGTCGCCCCGATTCCGTCAGGGTTGTCCTTGGCGCCCCTCAAACGAACGCGCAAGCCCGGTTTCGCGCTGGCGTTGCGATAGAGTTTGCTTTGCCCCGCATTCTGCGTCACGACCAAGTCCACCCGGCCATCCGCATCGTAATCGCCGGCTGCCGATCCGCGTTGCTCTCCATAAACCTTGATTCCACTGTCCTGAACCGGCACTGGAGTCAAGTTTCCCTTGCCGTCGCCTTTGAGCAACAACCCGCGACCGGCGTCCTGCCGGTGGTCTTCGGCGCGAACGGCGAAGAAATTCTGGCTAAGGAACAAGTCCTCGTGTCCGTCGCCGTCCAGGTCAGCCACGTTCAAGCCCATCGCCGGGGTCCATTGCGCTTCGGACGGCAGCGGTTTCGCCTCGAACGACGCGCCGCGATTCAAAAACACCATCGAGCGCAACTCGACGGCAACCCACTCTTTCGCCTTCGCCATTCGGTCGCCCAGAATCTCGGTGATGCCCGCGCGCGCGTAACCCTTGTGCGTCGGGAAGCGTTCGCGTAGCCAGGGGAGCGCCGTTCCAAACAAACCTAGATCGCGGAAGGGCACGATCCTTTTCAACGCGTCGTTCGGGTAAGCTTCGATCATTTGAACCTGGCCATCCTGATTGAACTCGCCGTAATACAAATGCCATGGCCCTGTGTCGGTTCGGCGATAAAACGTGTTCATTCCCCAGTTGCCCGCCACCAGGTCCATGCGCCCGTCGCCGTCAAAGTCGCCGGCGGTCACGCTCGTCCAGAGGCCGGTGAGGTCGTGGAGCGTCGAGCGTGAAGCGTGGAGCGTGACCGAGGGATTGAACGGCTTCAGGTTCCCGCGTTCATTCAGAAAAATTCGGATTGATCCCCACTCGCAGGCCAGCGCCAGGTCTGGCCAGCCATCCCCATTCAAATCGGTGAACACCGCGCCGCTGACCAGCCCGATGCGTTCCAAGGCGCGGCTGTTTTCGGAGTCGAACGCGAGTTGGCCATTCTCGTTGCGAAACAGCCGCGAGGAAGCTGGCTCCGGATAACGCCCGCTCAGGAAGCGGCTTCCGACGAACAAGTCGAGGTCTCCGTCGCTGTCGATATCCGCCACGGCCAACGCGCCGGCACTCGATCCAGTTGCCGCCACGGACGGTCCTTCGTTCAGTGCTCCCTGCGCAAAATCATAGCGCAACGCCGCAGGTGAATTGGTGTTTGCGGACTCGTAACTGGCCAATGCGACGAGCAACGAACGTTGCCCGACGCCTGCCGTCCAACCCAGCACCGCCGCCCCATCGTCAGGGAGCGGGCGATTGAGCGCGGACAGAGACCACGGGATTAACGCGCCTTTGCCGTCGTTGAGAAAAACGGCGACGTTGCCGGCCTTGGCGGCCCCAACAATCAACTCGTCATGGCCATCTGCGTTGAGGTCGTACCAGGCCACGCCCGGACCGAGTTGGCTGAGTTTCTTTGGCAGGAGCGGTTGCCGCGCGAAGTCGTCGAAAGGGAGTTCGAGGTGGGTGTGGCCGAGCAAGTGGCTGACATCCTCGAAGAGAGTCGGAGCGTGGAGTGTGGAGCGTGGAGCGTTTGACTTTGGACCAACGTCACGCTCGGACGCTCCTCCGCTCAAACGCTCTGACGAATCGCCTTCGCTGACCTCATACAGACCGTTCGGACGCACGTCCTGCACGACGCTCCTCCGACCGTCACGCCAGGTGACTTCCAGCCACAAGCGATTCGTGATTGAACCCACGGCGAAAGCGCGCACCGGATCATCGCCCGCGAGATACCGGCCGCCGCAAAGGATTTCCTGGGTTTGCACGACCGGTGCGCCGCGCAGCGTCACTCGGGCGCCGATTCCCTGGGTGTTAGGCGCGCGTCCTTTGAGCCGCACCGCCACACGCGGCGCAGGCGAATCGTTCCGGTAAACCAGCGGTGGTTCATTCACACAGTTCGCGACGGCATCCAGGTCGCCATCGTTGTCCAGATCCGCCAGCGCCAACCCATGCGAGATACTGCGCGAGTTGAAACCCCAGGCGTCGCTCACGTCCTCAAATGTCAAATCGCGGCGATTGCGAAAGGCGGCTTTTGGCGTGTCGAGCTTCGGATAGGTGAGCAGAATTCTGCGCTCGAGCGCGCGTCCGGTCGTAGCGGGTTTGCGCGCCGCCATGACATCGCGATCGTTCACGTCGTGCATGTGGCCGTTCGTGATGAGCAAATCCTCGTAACCGTCCAGATCGACATCGAGAAAGATCGGCGTCCAGGACCAGTCCGACGCCGCCACGCCGCTGAACCAGGCGATCTCGGCGTACGTGCCGTCGCCGCGATTCCAGCAGAGCGTGTTGCGCGCGACTTCCTCGCGATCGAAGATTGAACCCGGCACGCGCGGGAGCGGCGTCATGGGGCTCGACTGATTCATGTGCCGCGTGTGCTCGCGGCTGAGCATTTCGACGGCAATGAAGTCGAGCCGCCCGTCCCGGTCGAAGTCCGCGAAGTCAGCGCCCATCGAGGCGTAACTCATGTTGCGCAACGCGAGCGGTTCGACGGCGCGAAAGCGTCCGCGCCCATCGTTGAGCCACATCCGGTCCGGAGTTTGAAAGTCGTTGCAGACGTAAATGTCGGGAGCGCCGTCGCCGTTGATGTCGCGAACCTGTACCGCCAGACCGAAGTCCGGCGGGGGCATCATCGGCTGGCCTTTCTCGTCCCGGAAAAACTCTCGCCAATCCAGCGGCGTAAATTTTCCCTGGCCGTCGTTCCGAAAGAGAATATCCGGCTCACCGAACTCGATGATCCGGCCATTGACGATCGCCAGGCGTTTGGCGTATCGGCCCGTCACCACCGGCCTCCCATCGACCATGCGCGTCGAGTAAGCGCCGCCGTCGCGAAGGATCGCTTCAATGCCGAAGGAGCAAACATACAAATCCAGATCGCCGTCCCCATCGATATCGCCCAGAGCCATCGAAGTCGTGCCGCCTTTGGAGAGTAGCCCGGCCGCGGCCGTGACGTTCGTGAACCGGCCTTCGCCCAGATTCAGGAAGCACGCGTTCGGTCCCGTGAACGAAGTCACCAGGAGATCGAGCCGTCCATCGCCGTTCAGGTCGGCGAACGTCGCGCCGGTGGAAGATTGGTTCGTGCAACTGACGCCGGCGCGTTCGGTGACATTCTCAAACTTCCAGTTTCCGAGATTTCGGTAAAGTGCGTTGGGGCCTTCTTTGTTGCAGAGATAAATATCGCACCAGCCGTCGCTGTCGAAATCGCCCAACGCCAATCCCGCGCCGTTCATGAGATTCTGGCGCTCGGTGTAACGCTCGACCGAGATGCGGTTGGTCCACTGGATGCCGGTCGTTTCACCGGACAGAAGAGTGAAGCCTGGTTTCCCGGACGCCGGAACGTTGAGTTGAGCGCGGCGAAAACCGTTGCCGGATTCCCACTTCAAGACCGGCGCGGCGGCCAGAGCGCCCGGCCAGAGGAGTGCGAGCGCGATTCCAACCGCCAGCGCGTTCAACCGCAGGTTCAAGAGCGCGTGTTGAGAACCTCGCATGCGGTTCGTCCTCGTCCTCAAGCAAAGGAGCAAAAACCGCAGATGGACGCCGATGGACACGGAGAAGAGAATCGCAAAAGAACACAACGCGGCGAGTCCGGACCAAATTGACCACGGATTGCACGGATTACTCGGATGGAGAAGAGAGTGAGCGGGATCAACGATGCTCTTATCCGTGTTCATCCGTGTCATCCGTGGCTCAACAAAAGTCGGTCCTTGATGATCATTGTTCTGGTTTGCGCGGCTGGTTGTCAGGTTGGCGCATTGTTCCAAAACAATTCAGGAATGCCAGACAAGAAGGGGGGGCTTGCTCGGCGGGGGCGGATCTCCGAATGAGGACGCTGAACTGGCCGAGTCGCCCGCGTTGGGGAGATTTTCAATCTATCATCAGTACCTCTGGAAATTTTCGCGAGACGCGCAAATTCTTTAACCACGGATCGCGGAATTGCATTCTGTTGGGGCGCGACCAGTTCGAACGCCGTGGAACCCGCCAGAGCACGGTCGATTACAAATCGGCGATACGGCAGATTCAATTCTGCGCTACTTTGTCCAACGGGCACGGTCGCTGACGGGCTGAGATCAGACCTCGATGCTTGCGCCAGGTTCTGGCTGGATGATCTTAATCTTGGGATAGCGCGAGCGGATTTGGTCCTCAACCCATTGGCGCGAATCGCGCTCGCCATGTCCGAGGAGCACGGCTCGCGGCCCAACCTTCCCCACAAAATCCACCAACTCTTCACGATTGGCATGCGCGGTGAGATCAAAATCGTCAACCGCACAACGCCGCGTCACCTCGCCGGCGCCGGCGCTGAACAGAAACGTCTGGCCCGGTTGCGCGGCCTTGAGCCGCCCGCCGGGCGTGTCCGGGTCCGCGTAACCGACAAAAAACACCGCTTGCCGTTCATCCCCGATCATGCGCAAGGCGAGATCGTGCGCGGCTGTCTTCTCGCTCATCATGCCGGCGGTGAGCACGAAAAGCCGCCCGCCGGTCAGTTTCATTTTTTCGAGTTGATCTCTTTCCAACACGATCAGATTGAGCGCTTCCGTCAGCATTAGACTCGTATGCTGCCGATGCGTGCGATGCGCCTGGAGGTCATAAATCTCCGTGAAAACGCGGCCGAGTCCGCCGATATAAACCGGCTGTTTGCGAATCCGGCCGCTGTGCATGAGGAGCGCGAGCAACGCGAGAATCTCCTGGGTCCTGCCCAACGCGAAAACCGGGATCAGAACGCAACCTTTGCGTTGCAGGACGTGTTCGATGGCTTTCGCGAGACGTTCGATCTCGGCTTCACGCGTGAAACCGGTCGGCGTGGGCCGATTGCCTCGCGTTGTCTCCAGGATAAGCACGTCGGCTTCCACGTCCTCGAACCGCGCGCCTTTCAAAAGCGTCTGGTCTTGGAAGCAGACATCGCCGGTGTAAAAAACCGTCTCGCGCTCGCCCCGGATCATGATGCCGGAAGATCCCAGCGCATGGCCGGCATCAAAGAACTCCAGGGTCGGCGAAGGCAATCCAGAGCGCATTTTCTGGAAAGCAGCCCAGGAGATCTCGCGGTTATATTTGTAGCCCTGGAACAGATAAGCGAGGTCATCGACTTCGGTGTGGCTGTAGAGGGGATATTCCTTAATGCCCAACTCCTCGCGCTGCCGAATCATGACGTTCACCGAATTGTGCAGCACGCGCTCCACCAAAAAATAGCTCAACTCGCTCATGAGCACGTGAGCTTTGGGGAAATACCTCAGAGCCACGGGCAGCGACCCGACGTGATCATGATGGCAGTGGCTGATGGCGATCGCGTCGAGAGACTCATCTCGGATCGAATCGAAAAGGGGCAGCGCGTCATGGCCTTCCCGTTTGGGGTGAATGCCGGCATCCAGGAGCAGCCGGTGGCTTTCGATTTCGACGAACCACGCGCTCGCGCCAATGTTGTTCGAACCGTTGAGATTGATGATCCGCATAAAACGACGTGACCAGCCGGAATTCAGGTTCGCTCAGATGGAATCAGAATCAAAATAGAATCTGAGGTTGGCTGCAAAAAAATTTGAACATTCCTTGGCCGTTCAACGTCTTACAAATCGCAATAAATGCGATTTTCGGGGAGAAAAGGCTCCAAAGCCCCTCGCCGAAAAACCTCCGCCAGCTCATGGCGGAAAGGAGGTACGTTTGGTTGTTTGGGTTGGGCGGGCATCGCAAGGTGCCCGCTTTTCTTTTGCACTTTATACGATTTCCCTGCTCCGCTTCACAAGTGATTACTTCAGGACTTCAAGCTCTTCACGAGATCCCTGGCCGGAAATTGCCGCCCGGGGCATCGCGTATGGACAGGATTGATCTGCTGATGAGTTTTGACTGCGGAGGCTGAGAGACGGCAGCGCTTGAGCAAGTAACCGACGAGCGATTGGAGACTCGCCATTTGTTTCTGCGTCGGGCGTTCTTGATCGAAGTTTCCCACGAGGCAAATCCCGATGCTCTTGGCGTTGAGGGATTCGCTGGCGAGGTGGCCGCCATCAAGTTGTTCGCGCCATCGGTTGCCGATAGTGATGTCGCCATCTCGCATGCCATGGCCATTGCCGATGACGAAATGATATGCCAGCCCGTTCTCCATGTGCCGCTCTTCGCGATGGTATCGGTCCATGCCCGCCGCCGACCCGGCTTCGGTCGCACTGTGGTGGACCACGACGTAGCGCCACTTTCTGGAAGGGACGGAGATCAAATCAAGCTTCTTGCGCAACGCCGCATCCAGCGAACCGGCGGCCTTCCTGCCATCCGAGCCAGGAATTCGAATCACCATGCCGGGATAAATCCAGTTTGGCTGATCCAGTTGGTTGTGCTTCATCAACGCCGCTACGCTGACTTCGTGTTTGCGGGCTATCTCGGTCAAAGTGTCGTTTTTCCGGACCACGTATTGCTTGCCGGGATCGGCGGCAGCCAGTGAAGCCGTGAAGGAAAGAAGAAGGCCGAGGACGCAGGTGGTTCGAATGGAGGTTCGGACGCAGAAGCGCAGGGTCATGCTTTCGCTATAATGAAGTAACATGATTGGCCCCCGCTCGCCAGTGTTTTTCGTGTTTTTCCATGCCCGGAACAAAAATCAATGACAACCCCCTGAAAATCCCTTTAAGTCTCCCGGATTTTTATGCCGAAGCGCGCGGATATTCACTCCGTTCTTATCATTGGCGCCGGCCCGATCATCATCGGGCAGGCGTGCGAGTTCGATTACTCCGGCACCCAAGCCTGCAAAGCGCTCAAGGAAGAAGGCTTTCGGGTCATCCTGGTGAATTCCAATCCGGCCACGATCATGACGGACCCGGAATTCGCGGACCGCACCTACATCGAACCGATCACACCGGAGTGCGTGGAAAAAATCATTGCGCGGGAGGTCGAAGAATTGAAGCGGCTGGGCAACCCCGGCAAGCTGGTTCTCCTCCCCACGCTCGGCGGACAAACGGCGCTGAACACGGCGATGGCGCTCTTTCGCAGGGGCACGCTTGAGAAGTACGGCGTCGAAATGATCGGTGCGAACGCGCAGGCCATCGAACGGGGAGAGGATCGCCAGATTTTCAAAGACCTCATGATCGCCATCGGCCTGGATGTGCCGATCAGCGGCACGGCGCACACGCTGGAGGAAGCCCGGATGGTGGCGGAGAAGATTGGCCGGTTGCCGCTCATTATCCGCCCCGCGTTCACTCTGGGCGGGACCGGCGGCGGCATTGCCTACAATCGCGACGAGTTCGAGGAGATCACCAAGCGCGGCCTGGACCTTTCGCCGGTCTCCGAGGTGTTGATCGAGGAATCGCTGCTGGGCTGGAAGGAATACGAAATGGAGGTCATGCGGGACAAAGCAGACAACTGCGTGGTCATCTGTTCAATCGAGAATTTCGATCCCATGGGCATTCACACCGGGGATTCCATCACGGTGGCGCCCATTCAAACACTGACGGACAAAGAGTATCAGATCATGCGCGACGCCTCGTTTGCGGTCATCCGAGCCGTGGGCGTGGAGACTGGCGGCTCGAATATTCAATTCGCGTCGAACCCCGAAAACGGACGCATGGTTATTATCGAAATGAACCCCCGCGTGTCGCGTTCATCCGCGCTGGCGTCGAAGGCGACCGGCTTCCCGATTGCGAAAATCGCAGCCAAGCTGGCTGTCGGTTATCTTCTGGACGAAATCAAGAACGACATCACGCGCGAGACCCCCGCCAGCTTCGAGCCCACGATTGATTACGTCGTCACCAAAGTGCCGAGGTTTGCCTTTGAGAAGTTTCCCCAGGCGGACCCGACGCTCAACACGCAGATGAAATCAGTCGGAGAAGCGATGGCGATAGGCCGAACCTTCAAGGAGTCGCTCCAGAAAGCTTTGCGCTCCCTGGAAATTGGCCGCTCCGGGCTGGGAGGCGACGGCAAACCGTGGCGCATTGGGGATCAGATTTATGGGGACCGGGACCTTCTGCCACGCGACGTGATTTCAAGAAAGCTGAGCGTGCCCAACGCCGAGAGAGTCTTTTACGTCCGCCATGCGTTGCGGGCGGGCTTCACGATTGAGGAGATTTTCCAGCTCACGAAAATCGACCGCTGGTTCCTCGCCCAGATCAAGGAGATCGTAGATTTTGAGGAAGAACTCGCCTGTTCGGCGCGTGAAGATCGGAGCTACTGGTCCACGATCTCCAATTGATAGGGCGCTGAAAGGTCGCTTCCGGACCTTCGTACGGGGACTGCCTCATACTGAAAATCGACCTTGAAACGGTAATGGACGATTTTCTGGTCGGCCGCGATGGGGACGAGTGTTTCCCAACGGTTCTTCAGCACGGGAGCGGGTTGCATGGGATAGGTTTGCAGGCCGACGATGACGCTGGGCTGGACGGTTTCTTTCCGCAAAGACTTCTGATTGCTGCTGAACACCATCTCGAAGGGGTAGAGCCCGGTCGTATTTCGAGTTTGCCGGCTTGGTGTCAGGTTCGTAATGGTTGTTGAGCAACCGGATAGGCACAGCGCGATCCCAAGAAGTGAAACGTGTTTCAGGAGCCTCATAGCGGGCGCAGCCTGACATAACGCGGGCGGCGTTGTAAAGTTGGATTTCCCGCGTTTTCCGTTTGACCGTGCTTGGGCGCCCTGGGTAGGGTGCGTCCCTTAAATTCAGAGTAGCGATATGTTTCAAAGCATCCGGCGGCATCAGAAGTGGCTCTGGTTGGTGATTACGACGCTGACCATCATCAGCTTCGTCATTTTCTTTTCCCCGCAACAAACTCAACGGGGATCCTCACAGATTGGATCCGGGGCCGTCATCGGCACGATCAATGGCCGCCCCATCACCCGCGAGGAATATCTGAACACGTATCGTGAGGCCGAGCTGCGCTACCTTTTCAGCACCGGCAACTGGCCGCGCGAGGACGAAATGAGCCGGCAAATGGGAATCATGGACCGCGAGACCCGCAACCGCCTGCTTCTGGTCCAGAAACTCAAAGAATTCAACATCCAGGTCAGCGAGACATCCATCGCTCAGTGGATTGTCGAAGCATTCCAGGATCGCGCCACCGGGAAGTTTCGACAGGAGGATTACGATGGATTCATCAAGTTGCGCTTGCCCCAGCAGAATCTCGTCGAAGCCGATTTCCAGCGATTCGTTCGGCACGAGGTTGGCATTCAGCACCTGATCGCCTTGACCGGCTTGACGGGAAAACTCATCACACCTCAGGAGGCGGAGATCATTTTTCGCCGCGAAAACGAGCAAGCGGACACCCAAGCCGTCTTCCTCCAATCCTCAAACTACCTTTCCAAAGTCGTTGAGACGCCGGCCGATTTGATGACCTATTACACGAACCATCAGGCCAGCTACCGCATTCCTGAACGGGTTCAGGTGGTCTATGTCAAGTTCGACGCCACCAACTACATGACCGAAGCCGAGCAGAAACTGGTGGCCCAGACCAATCTGACGCAAATGATCGATGCCGAGTTTCTCCAGCGCGGCACCAACTCATTCCGAGGTACCAATGGCCTCGCGCTCGCGCCGGAAGAAGCCAAGCAAAAAATCCGCGACGAGTATCGTCATGGCGCGGCGATGTTCGAAGCGCGCAAGAAAGCGATCGAATTCGCCAATGAGGTGCTCGAACTGCCCGCAGGAACCAACAATCTGGCCAACCTGGCTGCCGCCAAAGGCATCCTTTCCACCGTGACAGATCCCTTCTCGAAGGACGGCCAGCCGCCCAACCTCAAAGTGCCGGACACATTCGTGCAGGCCGCGTTTCAGCTTTCTCCCGCCCAGCCGTTTTACGAACAGCCGATCGTGGCTGAGGATGGGGTTTATCTGGTGGGTTTCCACAAACGCGTTCCCAGCGAGGTCAAGCCATTCGAGGCGGTGCGCGACCAGGTCGCGACTGAGTTTCGCAAGAGCAAGGCGAACGAGTTGCTGAATGCGGCAGGCCGGGAGTTGCAAAGCACGCTCACAAACAGTCTGGCCCAGGGAAAGACTTTTGCCGCAGCGTGCAAGGAAGCCAATGTCGAGCCAATTGACCTTCCTCCGTTCTCCCAGAAGACGCTGTCGTTGCCTCAAATCGCCAACCGGGCGGACCTGACCTCCCTGAAGACGACGGCCTTTTCTCTGCACACCAACCAGGTCAGTTCGTTCACTTACTCTCGCGACTCAGGATTTATCGTTTATCTGGAGGCGAAGGTTCCCGTGCCGGACGAGCGGGTGAAGACTGAAGTGCGGGAGTTTACGGACAATCTGCGCCGCACGCGCCAGTACGAGGCGTTCGGCGAATGGATGCGCAAAGAAATGGACCTCGCTCGGATCACGTTGCAGGGAGATAAACAGCCTGGCGCCAACTGAACAGCCCCATCAAACTTTCCTCCCCGGCCACCCGGGAATTCTGGGAAATCCCCATCCTGTTTGAAGACGAGCACCTGCTTGCTCTCGACAAACCCAGCCGCCTGCTCACATCGCCCGATCGCTACGACCCGGCGCGGCCGAATCTCATGCGTCTGCTTCAGGACGCCATCCAGCGCGGCGTCGCCTGGACAAAGGAACACCGCGTCAATTACCTGGCCAACGCGCATCGCCTCGATTTCGAGACCACGGGAATTCTGCTCCTGGCGAAGGACAAGCCCACGCTCATCGCGCTGGCCAACCAGTTCGGCACCGAGAAACCTTCCAAGACTTATGTCGCCCTGGTTCACTCCAGCCTGGAAAAGGAAGCCTTTGACGTGGACCGGAAACTGGGGCCGCACCCGCACAAGATTGGCCTGATGCGGGTGGACCAGAAACAAGGGAAAAGAGCCAAAACTCATTTCGAGGTCTTGGAACGGTTTCAAGGTTACACGCTCTTGAAGTGCCTGCCTCTAACCGGGCGAACGCATCAAATCCGCGTCCACCTGCAATCGGTCCGTCTGCCGGTGGTGGCAGACTCTTTGTATGGCGGCCGTCCGCTTTTGCTCTCGACCTTGAAGTCCGATTACCGTTTGAAGCCGGGAGCAACCGAAAAGCCATTGATTCAGCGCGTGGCCCTGCACGCAGCCGGCCTGAGCTGCGAGCATCCGATCAAAGCTTCCTCGGTGACGATCGAGGCGCCCTGGCCCAATGATTTGCAGGTGGCCGTGAAGTACCTGCGCCGTTACGCCGCCATTTGAACGGCGGGCAGGCTCTCACAAGTGCGGCTCGCCCCGGTTCGCGAGCAAACGGACCAACCGCACACCGATGACGACGGCGACCACAAGCAACGACGCCCCCGACGCGTGCGAGAGCCTCACCAGGGTCTTGGCCGAGAATTTTCCCTGGCCCAGAGAAACCACGAAACTCAAGAAGAGAAACCAGGCCGAGGCGCCGAACACGATGCCCAGCACGCAAGAGCCTTTGCTGATCCAGGTGTTGGCGATCCACTCGTGGGACATGAACGTCGCCGACAGCGTGATCCAGAACAGCAACACACCTGGATTGCCCAGGACGCGCACGAAGCCGATCATGAATGCGGTGTGCGGATGAAGCCGATGCTCGACCCGTTCCACGCTTTTCGTCGTCGCGGGCAATTTGCGGACCAGCAGATATTTTACGCCGAAAAACAGGGTGGCCAGGAAACTCAGCAACTCGATCGAGGCGCGTAAGAGCGGCGAGGCAAACAAGCCGGAGAAACCGGCGAACGCCAGGCCGCAGTAGATGGTCTCCATGGCAATGGCTCCAAAGCCGATAAGCAACGCCCAGCGAAAGCCGCGCCGCGCGCCTTCATTGACGATCGCGATGTTGATCGGCCCGACGGGAATCGAGGCCAGAAAACCGCTCGCGAATCCGAGAAAAACGGCGAACAGAATTGAGTAAAGTTCCACCATTGCTTCGCCAGCGGCGATCCTCAGAATGCCTCCAAAACCAAGATCGATTTCAACGCATCCCTGAACCTTAACCGATTTAACAGTTTAACCTTGTAACGTTTCAACGACTTTAGCCTGATGGGTCCTCCTCGGTTTCGTCTTCGATCTCCTGGACGATCTTCCGGGAGAGCCGCGGCCGAACAAAGCCGTAGATCAGATACGCGGTGAAGATCACTGCCAGCACGACCGGCAAGATTTTGCGCCACGTGATCAGGAAAAAGCCAATGACGACGATGGTGATCACCATGCGCGTAAAAGTCCTCCGCGTGCGCCAGTCGAACTTCTTGAAGGACGGATAGCGCACGTCGCTCACCATCATGACGGACAGAAAAACCATCAAGACCGGCAACACGTACCTCCACCGTCCCGTGGCGAATCCTTTGTCATCCCACCACAACAGAAACAACGTCAGCGACGCCACCAGGCCGGCCGCCGCGGGGATTGGAAAGCCGAGGAATTCGCTCGAACTGCTGCCGTTGGGTTGACTCGCAATGCAGTTGAACCGGGCCAGCCGCAACGCGCCGCAAATCAGGTAAATCGAGGCGATGAACCAGCCGAACTCGGGGTGCTCCACAAACACATCCTTCAGCACGATCCGATGCACCAGGAACGCCGGAGCCGCGCCGAACGATATGATGTCCGCGAGCGAATCGAATTCGCGGCCGAAGGGACTGTCGTACCCGCCCATCCGGGCCACACGGCCATCCAACAAATCAAAAATGCAGGCCAGCAGAATGAAGAACAACGCTTGCCGAATCACCGCGCCGAAATTCGAGGCGTGCAGGTCCGCCTCGACAATCCGGGTCAACGCCAGAAACCCGCAGAAAAGATTGCCCGCCGTCAGCAAGTTCGGCAACAGGTAGATGACCAGTTTGCCGCCTTCGCGTTCACCGGCCCATGCTTTGTCGGCAGGCATTGCCATGGAGAGGTCCTATAAGGTCTGGTCACTCGGCTCGCACCCGGCGTTCTGACCGATCCTCCGCGGAGAACTGCGTCCACGACGCGCCGTGCCGTGGGCTGGGGGATTTATGGAGAGGAGCCATCGATCCTTCCACCGCTCCGGCTCTGGCCATTACCGTTTCGCCTCCTTTCACCTTGTCCCCAAGCCGCACCTCGACTCGGGCTGCCAGCGGCAAGTACAGGTCCACTCGCGAACCGAACCGAATCAGGCTAATGCGTTCGCCACGTCCGACCCGATCCTCGACCGCGACCCAGGGAACGATTCGTCGGGCGATCAGGCCGGCAATGAGCCGGACCGCTATGCGCCCTCCAGGAAGATTCGCAGATTCAATCCCGATCAACGCGTTTTCGTTTTGCGAACTGAAATCGGCCCGCATGGCATTGAAGAACTTTCCGCGGTGATCCTGCAAATAGACAATTTTTCCAGAGACCGGCGCGTTCTGGACGTGGACGTCAAAGACGGAGAGAAAAGTGGAAATCCGAAGGCATCGGCTTCCCATGAACTCGCGCTCGTCCGTTTCTTCGATCACATCGACCGTGCCATGCGCCGGGGCGACAATGGCGTCCGAGTCGGCCGGCACATCGGGATCCGGATCGCGGAAAAAATTCAGGCAGAAGCCGAAAAACAAGAGCCAGATGCCTCCGGTCGCGGCAGCCAGCGCTCGAAACAAGGAGGTGTTGGCCAGGGCCAGCCAGGCCGCGGCAAGAACGCACAGCCACAGCAAGGAACTCCACAGGATGAGACGCATCCCCTCTTTCCGAGCCTTGCCCGCATGTTGCATCGGCGCATTGTAGGTTTCTCAAGTGCCTTGAAAAGAGGATTCGGAAGTTCAGTCCGCTCAGTCCGTTGATTTCCTTTTGTCTCGCTCGCCCGCGCCGCTAGAGTGGGCCGCCGATGAGAAACATCGTTTATTTCGACCTGGAAACACAGAGGTCCGCCGACGAAGTGGGCGGCTGGAAGAACATTCGCGACATGAGGATGAGCGTCGGAGTCACGTTCAGCAGCCGCGACGGCCAGTACCGGATTTATGACGAAAGACGCGTCAACGATTTGATCGCGGAACTGATGCGAGCGGATTTGGTGGTGGGTTTCAACCAGACCCTGTTTGATTACGAAGTCCTGCACAGCTACTCCATCGTTGACCTTCGACAGATCCCCGCCCTCGATCTGCTCCTGGATTTGCAGAAGGTGGTCAACCATCGGCTTTCCCTCGATTCCATCTCCTCCTGCACGCTGGGCGTGGAAAAGACGTCGGAAGGCATGCAAGCGATCGAGTGGTTTCGGCAAGGGCGCCTGCTGGAAATCGCCGAGTACTGCTGTTACGACGTAAAAATCACGCGACTCCTGCACGAGTACGGCGCCAAACACAAACAGCTCTTTTACCGGAATCGGTTCGGGAACAAGCTTTCGGTGCCGGTCGCGTGGTGAAAGCGTGTTACTGCAAATCACTTCTGAGACGCCATCACCGCAAGGTTGGTTCGCCGGAGCCGATTGGACAATTCCATGGCGATGTTCCGCATCACGACCATTCCCAGGTGCGGCTCGCGTTGCGCCAGATCGTTGAACGCGGTCCGCTCAATGATCAGCAGAATGCTCGGCTGGCTGGCGACCGCGATGGCCCCCGCGCCGCGCCATCCAGAAAAGCCAGCCCGGCCGTGATTGTGCCGTCACGCTGAGCGAGAATCGCGCGGAAAGAAGCATTCGCCGCCGTGCGCAAATAGCCGTACCCCATGTTGAAGGTTCCCGACACTTCGATGGCAAGATTCGCCGCCGCCAGTTGGGAGCGATACCGCTCGAAATCGCCGATTGAGGCATCGACGCAGGTCACCTCGGTCTGCAACGGGTAACCGATTGTTCCATCCTGAATCGAAATGGGATTGGGAATCTTGAGATTGGCGAGAACGACCGTGGACAGTTCCTTGATCTGCGGCAGTGATTCGGACAGCGGCAGCCGCGCCAGCAATTCGGGATTGGTCGGGCGGACATAGAAGAGCGCTCCTTCCCGGACGTGGTTCATGTGTTTGAAAGGCTGGTAGCCGACGCAGGCGTATCCGGCCTTCTCGAACAGCACCTGCTGCGCATGGTCGCTCGCAAAAAACGCGCGTGACAGCGTGTTGTTTCCGTTCGACCGTCAGTTCAGTGACCCTCCTCAGCAACTCCTCGGCGGCGCCGTCTTCGTGACTGCCCGGGCGAACAAAAAACCGGCCGAGATTCGCGATGGGATTGGTGTTATTGAGCAGGGGAGGCAAAAAGGAGATACTGGTCACCAGCCGCCCATCTTGTTCGGCGACCCAGGTCTCCGCGTCGGCCCCTGGGCTGAACAGGCCCGCGCTCCAGGAAGCTCCATAGATTTGCCGGTCGGGATAATCGTCGCCCAGCGACGCCCGGAGCAATTCAAGATACTGCGGCGCGTCGTTTGCCCGGCCGGGACGGATGGTTCTAGCCATGACTCAAGAGAATCTGCCCGGTTTCCCCAAGGAGAAAATGAGGCCCAATGTGCCGAGCCTTGGGTTGGTGCCCGCGACAGGACTTGAACCTGTACGATGTTACTCACTAGAACCTGAATCTAGCCGATAGTTCACTCTATCAATCACTTGCAGATTCATGGTTACTTTATGGTTGACTTCTATGCATCGTTTCTGTCAAAAACACGCCCACAGCAGAACGCAAGAGAAAGGACGCGAACGATGGCCAAGCATAGAACTGGGCACCTCTTCCGGCGAGCTAAAAATTTCTACGTCCGGTGGTCAATCGAAGGCAAAGTCTTCTCCAAGGCCCTCCGGGACGACCGCGGCAACCCCATCTCAACCCGTCGCGAGGCCGAAGAAGCCAGAGCGAAACTCATGGCGCCGTTCGCCGTGGCCGATGAAGCCGCCGCGCTCGAATCCGTCGCGGCAAAACTCGAAGGCCGCAAGGCGGAGTTAGTCCGACTGGAGGACGAACTGAACCCGCCTATCACGATCGCGGAAGCCTGGGCAGAATTCCTTGCTTCTCCAAGCCGTCCGGACACCGGGCCTCAGACCTTGGAGATTTATGATTATCAATTCGCCAAATTCGCCGCCTGGATGAAGGAGGTTCATCCTGAGCGCGTGGCCTTTCGCGACGTGACGAAAAACATCGCCGAAGCTTACGCCACCACGTTGAACCACGGCGAACTTACCCCCAACACCTACAACAAGCATCTCAACGTCCTGACGATGGTTTTCCGCGTGCTCAGACACAAGGCCAAGCTCACCGGCAATCCGTGGGAAGAAATTCCGCGCAAACGGCACGTCGCACGAAGCCGGCGGGAATTGACCGTCGAGGAACTGAAGAACGTCTGCCAAAACGCAACGGGCGAACTACGGATTCTGCTGGGTTTGGGCGTTTACACCGGGCTGCGCATGGGCGATTGTGCGACGCTTCGATGGGGCGAAGTCGATCTGCAACGCGCCGTGATCCGCCGCATCCCGAACAAGACCGCTCGCCGGAATCCCAAACCAGTTCTCGTTCCAATCCATCCAGTTCTGCGGGAGATGCTGAAGGAAATCCCGGTTGAGCAACGCAACGAATATGTCTTGCCGCAAACCGCCGAAGCCTACTTGAAACATCGCCGGCAGTTGGTTCAAACCGTCCAGGACCATTTTTCAAAGTGCGGAATCCGCGTGCATCGACCGGGCACCGGCGAAGACGGCAAGCGCGCGGTGGTCGAAGTGGGCTTTCACAGTCTGCGCCACACCTTCGTCTCGCTCTGCCGCGAGAGCAACGCACCGCTCGCGGTCGTCGAATCCATCGTCGGCCACACCAACCCGGCCCTGACCAGGCATTACACCCACGTTGGCGAACTGGCCGCTGGCCGCGCCGTGGCCGCTCTGCCCGCGGTCATTGGCGACCAGAAGCCGGGGCGCAATGGTGGGGGAAGCCTCCTGTCTAAAATCCGCCGGATCGCCAAGAGCATGACTGCTGCGAATTGGAAGAACAAACGCTCCGAACTTCTTGCGCTGCTCACCCGAGGCGAACTTGAAAGCCTGCCCCCAATTTGATATCCGAGGTGGAATGAAAGCCAACTTCATCGTGGCCGATCCCGAAGATTTGCCATGGCCATCTGAACGTAAGGAAGGCGGATTTGACTCTCAATCGAAGCGTCTGGGGACCGTGGCGCGCGTCCGCGCCGCTGGCATGCAATTCTGGCGAAAAGGAGAACGCGGCCTGCTGCGAGTTGACTGTGCGGACGGAGCCGACGACGTTGCACGCGTAATTCGCCCTGGCCCGATCAGCCGGGGAAGCCCTGTTGTGGGAGTGCCTTCATCACTCCCACAACGGGCATAGCGATGAAGGCGCTTATGCACACGATTATTTTGGGCAAAGACGTGGAATACCTTCGTGATGGGTTGGCAGCCAGACCTGGTGGACATCTGATTCTAAAGGACGGCACACGCTACACATTCGACGTGATCGAAATTCCGTGGAACCTCGACGCACCGGACAGGAACGACAACTTGATCGAGGTGCAAAGACTGGCCTACGGCGCTGGGAAATGGATGTTGAGCACCGAATCGTTGTTCGAATCGCTGGAAAAGATTCAGTTCGACGCCTGGAACAAGCTGGACGAGATCCGATCCGGGAAACAACTTCCGCGAATCTCTCGGAGGGACTTCCAAGCAGTGGTCTTGGAATCACCAACTCTTTGTTTCCTACAACGATCGCCGCCGGAAATGGAGATTGTCCGGCAAATCAATTCCGAATTCTTTGATCCCAGCTACTCCCGGCGATGGGGCTTGGCGCAACTGCTCCGGCTCGAACAGAATGCGGCCATTCAACGCGAGGTTTGCGCCGCCGCGTGGTTTGAGGGAAATGTCACACCGCTCCTGCTGAGGGATTTTTCCGAAAGCAGTGCGAAAGACGGTAACTCGTCTTCACGAAACCAGGAAGCCAATCTCGAACCGCCAGATGTTAACGCAGCACTCATCTGGCACGTCGAGCAGAAGATCAGAGACGAGCTTGACCCCAGGCGGAAGGCGGCGCCATCTCATGCTGAAGTCTTCGTTCGCTACTGCCGCGACCGGATGAAGTTGGCGGACATGAAGAAAAAGTTCTGTTGGAAAGACCGAACTCTAAAGGCGCGCAAGGCTGCTCTCAAAGACTTTCTGCAAAAACATTTCCGCCTTAAGCTTGAACACTTCTTCCTTGATCGTCGCATTTTCGCCGCCGCCGAAAGACAACTGAACGAGGACCGCGCCAAACGCATTTCACGCCGCGATCTTGGCGAATGCGATCTTGATCAGGACGACGAATTGAGCCGGTAAGCGGACCGCGGACTGATCTTGCCCCTATCTTGCCCCTTCGATGTCCGGGGCAACATCTTCATAAGCCCCTGCGATCAAAGGGGATTTCTCGTTTCTGCAAGGAGGCCGTTGCCCCTTTTCCAGTAGGTGTCGTCACGATGCGACGACAACTGAAACCAAAAACTATGCTCCCGACAACAATTGACGTTATCCGCTCAAGCCTCAAAGCCGACCCCACGCTGTCGGCACGCGACCGTGCAGAACTTCTCGCTTTGGTGCGACGCGGACCGACCTCGCCGAAACCCGAACAGCATCAACCCAACGGCCTGCGCGTGCTCTCGCGCAAAGCGGTTGCAACGACCATCGACCGCTCGCTCCGTTTTGTGGATCGACTGGCCGCCGAAGGCGTCCTGAAAAAGATCCGGCTACCCGGAAGGAGACGCGCCATCGGCTTTCTCGCTGAAGACGTGGAGCGTTTGCTTGCAGGGGCGCCCACGCAGAAGGGAGGCGTCTAATGACCGCTGACCAAGAAGTACAGCCCGCGCCCTGCCAGGCAGCGGGAAGACAATCAACTCTTCCACAAGGTAACATCCGAGCCTGGTTGTGCAAGATTTTCCGCGCACAAAACTAAATCCCATCCATCCACCATATGTACGCCAAACTTTTCTCACGCATTACCGAATCAAGCCTGATGGAGGAGGACGTCCTTACCCGATACGTCTTCATAATGTTGCTCGCGATTGCCGATCCCAAGGGCTACGTCATCGGGACCGACGTTGCTTTAGCCCGTCGCCTGAACATCCCGTTGGCTGAATTCAAGGCGGCCATCGAACGGCTAATGACGCCCGACCCGGAGAGCAAGGAAGAAGATGGACGGCGGATCATGCGGATCGATGACGATAGCAGGCGTGGTTACCGACTAGTGAATCAAAACACCTATGATCATGAACGACCGTAACATCAAAGACGGTCATTTTTGTTGGCAATCCAAGGAAGTTCTCTTTCGGATCGGCAGGGATTTAGAGCCTGGCTCTGCAACATCGGCAAAGATGGTTTACGTGGCCCTCTCCTGGATTGCCAGTAACGAGGGATCGGAAACTTTCAAGACGCCGATCGGCTACATCGCGCACCTAGCATCACTAGATCGGCGAACCGTCATGAGGCGACTACCCGACTTGGAGCGCCTGGGGTTAGTTTCAATCGAACGGCGGAAGATCGAAGGCACAAAAGGCAATGAGCAGAACGTATATACCCTAGTGACTTTAAGCCACTACCCTAGTGACTTAAAGTCATCGCCTAGTGACTTAAAGTCAGAACCTGGTGACAGCGTGAGGCCTTTACGCTGTCACAGCTTCTTAAGAACTGAAGAAAGTAAGAAAGAAGAAGAGGGAGGCGCTTGTGCGCCTGATCCCTCCCTCCCTCCTGAAATCCCAAAATGCAACGGTAACGCTGAGTTAACGCCAGGCAACGCTGGTAACGCCAGGCAGAGGAAGATGAAGATGAAGAAGAAGAAGCTTCCTCCTGAAGTTCAAAAATGGAATTCTCACGGCGAACTTCCCGCCGTCCTGTCAGTGAGCCGTATGCGCCTCGTCATCCTACAGGCACGACGCGTAGAGCCTTTCTTCAGCCAGCACTGGGAAGCCGCCATTGAGCGCATCTGTAAGTCGGACTTTTGCCTGGGCCAAAATGACCGCGGCTGGAAGGCGGACTTCGATTGGTTTCTCAAGCCGGACAACGTGGCAAGGGTGATGGAAGGCAAATACGACAACCGCGCCGCCACGAAACCAGAACCACTCCGCAACGCAATCTGATGGCCGTGTGCACCGCCAATGACTTCGAGAGCGATACCGGTGAAGTATTCCTGCGTCCGAGGGACCGCTGTTTCATGTGCGGCGAGACGCTGGTGGGCGACGTGTGGGCGTATTGGCAGGGTGCAGACGAGG
>VHCZ01000094.1 GCA_016871535.1 Verrucomicrobiota bacterium | reverse complement strand
GCAATGCATCCAGTCACCTCAAAGTGGCTGCATTTGATTCGACCCTCCCTGGCTGCTTTTGACCGTCCGCTGACATGCCTCGGGCGCTTAACCGCACCGACGGCAGAGTCAATGACGGCCCTGTCTGTCCTGCGAGGTCCGTTCCGTTTTTGTGCCACTGATAAGTCAACGTCAGTGAGGCGCTAGTCGCGCCCGAAATGTTGGCGGAATTCTTCTTCCACTGAAAAGTTAGCGGAGGCGTGCCTGTGACCGCCACGGTGAAAGTGGTGACGCTCCCAAGCATGACGTTTGTGCTTTGGGGCTGGACCGTGATGACCGGCAGCGAGGCTGGACTGTTCACCGTCAGTAGTGCTGGAAGGCTCGTGACAGAGCCGGCGACATTGCTGACGACGACGCTGTACGAGCCCGCTTGAGACGCCGTGACACCGTTCAAAACCAAAGTCGCACTTAAAGCTCCTGGGATCGCCACTCCATTTCGTTGCCATTGGAAGCTGAGAGGTGGAGTGCCGTTGGCTGAAACCGCAAAGGAGGCGAAAGCTCCGGCTGTCACTGTTTGGCTTTGCGGTTGAATGACTATGCTCGGCGGCACGACCACGGTCAGAGTGGCCGCCGCGCTTGTCACCGAGCCTGCGGCGTTGCTGACAACGACTGAATAACTCCCTGCGTCGCCTGCCCGGACGTTATTTATCGTCAGATTGGCACTTGTCGCCCCGCTCAGACGGACGCCATTTGCTAGATTGCTGCCGTCCTTCCGCCACTGATAGACAAGAGCCGTCCCTGTGGCGTTGATGCTGAATGTGACTGTTGAACCAGCGTTGACAACCCTGCTGAGTGGTCGATCGATGATCGCGGGGGGCGTCGGTTTGACGAGCGCGAAGAGTCCGGTCTGGTAGGCACCGGCACCGACCGAGAGCACAAAGTATGTGCCTGCCGAGTCGGAACTGAAGCTCAACTGCGCCTGACTAATGCCTGTAACCGAATCGTTGAGTCTGACGATCGCCGTACTCGGAGAAGTTCGGGTGTAGGTGTAAGTTCCGCGGCCATTCGATACACCCGAAAATCCAGAAATTGTGTAATCCGGGCCGGACGCACTGACCTCCAATCTGAAACTGCCGCGGTCTGCAAATGGAAATGTCCCACTCGTTATGACAACGTCGAACAAGCCTCCCGCGATGGATAGTGGTGCGTTTCCCGCGTACATAAGAAATGTTCCGCGCTGAGATACTCCAGGGAGAAGCGGCGAGCTGATAAAGAGGGAACCGGAGTTCACTGAAGTGAAGGTGACCGCTGCACTGAAACCAACCCCCACTGAAGAATCAGTGAAACTGAGAGTCGCAGAAGCCGCTCCTGTTTTTGAGTAACTGTAAACGCCGAAGCTGTTCGCGGTGTCGCCGCTAATTCAGATGACAACGTAGGATTGGTCGATTCCGGAGGGAAGAAACCGATACGAACCTTGCGAAGCGAAAACTGGTGGCGTTCCACTTGTGATGGTCACCTCGAAAGTGCGGCCTGCGATCGAATCCGGCGCCAGGGCGCGGGACATTTCGGAGGAAGAACACGCGCTGTGGAGATAGCCGCAAGCCCCGGCGCGGAGCATCGCCAGAATCGCCGCCCGGTCATCCGGGCCATTGAAGCCAACTATTTTTGACTTCGGCGCGGCCTCCAGCAGAGCTTTGGTCACACTGGCCGCATCGGAAGCCCGCATGCGGAGATTCACCAGGGCGGCCAGGTTGATCTCCTGATCATCGACAAGCAAAAGCTCGTGCCGCGCGCCGTTTCTTGCTGTCAGAGTTGGAAATTAACTCCGAGAATGCAAGCGGAATTTCCGGTCCCTGGGTAACCCCTCAGTTAAGGCGTTAAGGTGGGAGAGGCTCCCGCCGAGCCAATACGATCGAAGAGAGAAGCTCCGCAGGAGCGTCGCTCCACCGTCGTTGACTGAGGGGTTAGTCCGAGGTTACCGGTCTTCTCCGTGACCAGCACTCCCTGAAACGGCGAGCCAACTCCAGCCGCTCAAGAAGCTGATTCCACCGAAGGGCGTCGCCGCGCCGAGCCAGCGCGCATTGGACGCGGCCATAACATACAGACTCCCGCTGAACAGAACGATCCCGATCAGGAAGCAAACCCATGGCCCTTTTCGGAACGGCGCGCGCTGCGTCAGAAGAAACATCGCGAGGGCATGAATGAAATGGTAAAGGACCGCCTTCTCCCAGATCTCCGCGGTGCCGAATTGAGCCAGGGTCTGCGACAATCCGTGCGCGCCGAAGGCCCCGAGCGCGACCCCGAGCAAACCCAGCACGGCGGCAATTCTCTCTGCAAGCGCACGGTTCAGCGCGGTTCGATTCATGCCGCGCTTGTAGCAACTGTGGCCGGCTAACCACAAGCTTTTCCGCCTGACGCCGCAACTCTTCCTATGAACCTCTCGGTAGGGCGAGCCTGTCCCCAGCGAGCCGATCGGACGTGTTCCAAGCACGTGGAGCGGCTCGCCGGGACGGACTCGCCCTACCGCGCTCCTTTCACTACCCTGCACGACTCTATTTTGGTGAGGCGCCGCCAAAATTGGACGAGTCGCCGTGTCTTGAAAAAAATGAGCGGAAGGACCATGCTTAGACTGGTTTCCTGGGCATTTTAGGTTGGACCGAGGGAACCGCACGACACATGAACTCAAATCTGAAACTCGCGGTCTTGGCCCTCTGTGGCGGCGCAGATAGTGGCGCGGCAGCTCCTGGCGACCCTGATCAATTGGAACTGATCATTTGCGACGTCGGAGCGCTGCAAGCCGTCGCTGCGGATCACACTCGGACGCCGGTCGCGCTCCCGCACCAGCGGCCCAACCGAATCGTGCGAGCCTCGCGGACCTTCATGGACTGGCGAGACAACCAGACCGTGGCTGAGGAACTGGCCGAGCGCTATCACGGAACGCTTCAGGAAACGCTCGAGCCATTTTATTGCGTCGCGGCCTTTCCCTTGATGATGGCCGAACGCATCCTTCCGGAATACTTTCTCAAACCGATGGACCGCGCCGTGGCGGCTGCCGTCGCGGCATAAGTTGTCCTCAAAATTCTGTTCCTCTGGAGAACTTCTCCCAAGCCATGAACCGGTAAGGCGAGTCCCTGCGTCGTTCGGAGCGTTTGTTTTCTGAGTTGCGATCGATTGAAAACCGGCTGCGCGGCAACGCAGCCCTGCCGTTGTTCATGGAAAGTCTCGCCCCACTCATTTCAACGCTGCTCGAAAGTTCAAATGCCGGCGGTCGATGCGCGATTGCGTTGGACAGCCGCCGCCGAGAACTATAGAAGGACGCGCAAACCCAAGCGGACTTACCGCAACGGGGACCAAGCTGGGTGCACGGCAAACTTTATGAAAACGAGCAGCGTCATTTGGCAGGCGGTGTTGATTTTCGAGGTGGCAGGCACCTTGATCTCCAGGGGCTCGGAGGTGTCGTCCATTGCTGCCACGAACACGGCCGACGTCTCGACTTGGCTGTCGCGGCCTTTGGCGATGGAGGACGCGCTGAATCTGGCCCTTCGACAAAACAGCGCGATTCTCAAAGGCAAAACGGACCTCGAGGCGGCCCACGGTGTGGTGGTTCAGACGCGCGCTGTCGCTATTCCCAAGGTTCGCGGCACGAGCGGCTACGTCTTCGATGATGCCGTGGAAAAATTCCCCTTCGCCGCGCCTGGACTCCCGCCGGACGCGATCAATCCAGGCGCCCACCGATGGAGTGGCGTCATTCGCATCGAGCAAACGATTTACGAAGGCGGCCGCATTCGCTCGGCGCTTCGGACCGCCCGGCTGACCAAAGAACAGGCGCTGCTGCAATACCAGGGAGTCGTTGCGGACACCCTGCTCGAAGTGCGCGTGGCCTACTACGATATCCTGCTCGCGGCGCAGCAGATCGTCGTGCAAGAGGCGTCCCTGGCTTTGCTCCGGAAGGAATTGGAAGACGCCACGCGCCGGTTTGACGCCGGGACCGTGCCGCGCTTCAACGTCCTCCGAGCCGAAGTCGAAGTCGCGAATGCCAAACCCAGGCTCATCCGCGCCAGGAACGTCCACCGCATCGCCAAGAACAATCTCGTGAATCTGCTCGGCTTCCGCGTGCCGGCCGAGATCTGGGAGGACCTCCCGATGACGCTCACCGACTCGCTCGAGACCGGGCCTTATGAGGCCGATTTGCCATCCGCCATCGCGCAGGCCCTGCAACGACGTCCGGAACTGGGCGCCCTGCAGAAGGCCGAGCGCCTCCGCAAAGAGAATATCATGACGGCGAGGAGCGTCCGCAAACCCACGATCGGGCTCTTTGGCGGGTACGGCGCTCGCAATTCGAGTTTTGGCGATGATTTTTTCAAGGAGGTCTCCGGATGGACGGCCGGAGTCCAACTGAACTGGGAGCTTTTCGATGGCTTCCTCACCAAGGGCAAAGTCCAGCAAGCTACGGCGCTCCACGAGCGCGCCCGGGTTGACCTGGACGACGCCACGCGCCGCATCGAACTCGAAGTGCGCACGGCTTACTCGAATTTCTTGGAGGCCAAAGAAGTGCTCGAATCGCAGAAGAAAGTTCAGGAGCAAGCGGAAGAAGCGTTGCGCCTGGCCACGGTGCGGAGCGAAGCCGGAACCGGCACGCAACTCGACCTGCTGAATGCGCAGACCGCCCTAACAGAGGTCCGGGCGACGCGCATTCAAGCCCTACGCGATTATGCGGTCACGCGCGCGCGGCTGGATCGCGCCACCGGGCAAAGTCTCCCACAGCCCGGCGCGCCGCGTTAGACCAACTTGGTTTTGATCATCAGTCAGGATCGCGCGGTGGGGGCGGCACTTGACCGTTCCGGGCTTCGTCCAGTTCCTTCCGGAACTGTGGATCATCCCATTCCTTCAGCGCTTCGGTGGCAAAGTGATCAGCCTCGGTCTGGCGATTGTTGAGCGCCAAAATCGCCAGGAGCATGGCTGTGTCGTGACGAAACATGATCTTGGTGAACTCCAGTGGCTGTGTCGAACATTCCGCTGCAAGACGAATGCAAAAATAACTTCCGGTTTTGGCGGGAGCCCCGCCTGGCCGGATGCAAGGCGCGAGGAGGGAGCATCCCCGTTTTGGGGCTGTGACCGACGAGCAATGCCGCAGCCGGCCAGGCGCCGCCCCGCCCCGGAGGGCTGGGGCGATTTCGCTTTCTGGCTTCGTTTCTCCTCAGTCGCAGAGCCCTGGCTATGCTCCTTCGTCGTGCCTCGCCAGAAAGTGAAATCGCCTCCAGCAAAACCGGAATTTATTTTTGCACAGACCCTTAACTGAAGGTTACCTTCCGTTCCGACGTTCTGACTTTGCACTTGAATCGAGCCGTGAAAACACCAAGAGTCCCGGCACTATGAAACATATTTCGCGCGCTTTGATTCTGGCTGCTTTCGTTGCCTGCGGCACGTTCTCCCTCCGCTCCGACGACCTGAGCAAACTGGAGGGCAAATGGTCCGTCAAGAAAACGAACAGTGAGGGGCTGACCTTCACCCAGGTCCTGGAAATCAAGAAGGACAAGTTCAAGTTCCGGCTCGTCGGCGCAGACAAGCAGACCCACCTCTATGCCGAAGGCGACATCAAGCTCTCCAAGCTGGGCCCGTTCAGCGCGATTAAATTCTTCAACATCAAAGGCGGCACGTCCGCGGATCAACTGGACCCGGTCGATGACGACCGCGATATCATCTATATGCTGGAGGACAACGTCTGGACGATCGCGGCGAATTTCGACAAGGCCCACGACGGCCAAAAGCCCTCCGCCGACGCTTACACGCGGGAAGGCAAGTAAGTGTCCGCAGCCCGGCTAGTCGCAACCAGCCTGGCATTCGCTGTCGCGATTGCGCTCTCGAATGCTGGTCGCGCCCAGGTCTTCATCAGCGAGATCATGTATCATCCGGTGGAGGAGCCGGCCTTCAACCCGGATGGAACCCCCGTGATGGATCTCTACGAGGAGGTGCATGAGTTTGTCGAGTTGCACAATCCGGGAGCGAACCCGATCTCGCTGGCGGGCTGGAAACTGGCGGGTGGAATCGAGTTTACCTTCCCGCCCTTCTCGATCGTTCAGCCCGGACAATTCCTGGTTGTCGCCAAAGATAGGACGCGCCTGGCCGCGGTGGCCGTGTACTCGCTTCGCGAAAGCGATCTTTTGGGTCCGTACACAGGACAACTCAGCAATCAGGGCGAGACGATTCGCCTGCTGAACGCCGAGGCCGAAACCGTGGATTCCGTGAGTTACTCGGCGGAATTTCCCTGGCCCGTGGCGGCCGACGCGCTGGGCGCCGACGAAGAATGGACCGGGATCAATCCGCTCGATTACCAGTATCGCGGCCGATCCCTGGAACGCGTGAGTTTCAGCGCGCCCTCGAATGATCCGGCCAACTGGGTCGCGTCGCCGCTGCCCGGCAATCCCAGTCCGGGCCAGCCCAACGCGGCCGGGCCGTATCTCAAACCGGTTGTGGTGCAGCTTCACGTCGCGCAAGCGGCGGATGGCCAGCGCTTGATCCGCCGCAGCCAGCCGGTCCGGATCGATTGCGCTTTTTCGTCCTCAGCGCTGTCCAACGTTCGCCTCGAATACTTCGTGGACAACATCGAGCTCACGAACGAGACGCCGGCGCTGGTTTCGATGTGGCCGGTGGGACAGGCGAATTCAACGTGGTTCACGGCGGACTTGCCGGGGTTGCCCGATCGCAGTTTGGTTCGGTATCGGATTCGCGCCGACCGTGGCGACGGCGATGAAATCGTGTTGCCGCGCGCGGATGATCCCTTCAAATGGCGCGCCTATTTTGTGACGCCGCCGCGCAACTCCACGAACGCGGTCTATGATGTGTTCATCTCCGCGAAAAGCTTGCGAACGCTCCAGACCAACATCACGCAGAACCCGCGGCGCGTCACCTTGCCGGATCCTCCGGGCCGGCCGCGCCAATCGTGGAACGCGACCGAGCCGGCGGTCTTCGTCCATGACGGCATGGTCCAGGATATTCAAATGCGGCACCACGGCAGCCGCTACCGCCGTGATGTCAACCGCCGCTCTTACAAATTCAAATTCCCGAAATACGCTCCTTTCAACAATCAGAGCGCCTTTTTCGTCACAGACAAAGATTACCAGACCGAGGCGGGCCACGCTTTGTTTCGGGCTGCAGGGATTCCGACGTCGCTCACGCGTTGGGTGGACCTTTACCTGAACAACGGCGCGCGGTTGCTGCGCCTGGAGCAGGAGGAGAACGATGACCGGATGCTGGAGCGCGTTCAGGAGGAACAGGAGCGTTTGCGCCCCGGTTCCATCGGCTTTGAGGTCGGCGAGATTTACAAGTGCGTGGGCACCGCCGAAGGGCCTTACGGCGACGGCAACGGGCGCCAACTGGCGGCGCGCTCGCCCTGGTGGACCGCGTTGCAGCGCTACGAATGGACCTTCGCCCTCCAGGACCACGGCTGGCGCGGCCACACGCAGTTCAAGGAAATGATCGATAAAATGTGGGCGGCGCGCGGCTCAGTCAGCACGGTCAACACCAACGCGCTCCGGGCTTACTTCGAGAAATGCTGGGACGTGGACCGCGAGCTGACCTATTTGAGCACGATCAACTGGATGGTTCCGTGGGATGATGTCTTTCACAACTATTTCCTCTGGCAGCAGCGCAACGGCAAATGGTCCCAGCTCCCGTGGGACTTCGACAACTTGATGAACGGCCAATCAGCGAGCACGTCGATTTTCACCGCCTCCCCCAACGCCGGACCGAATTATTTCAAAGACAGTTTCATCCGGGTGTTCCGGGAAGAATTCCGCCGGCGCGCGTGGCTGTTCAACAACACCGTGTTGCACCCGGACAACATCGCGGCGCTCCGGCTGCACTCGTCCATTCGCTCGTGGTCCTCGAACCGGTTCCGTTCCGTGAACACGCAGCTTGGCCTGGGGGTTTTTGAAAGGCCGCTCAAGCCGGTCAATCTGGCGCCCGCTCCGGGCGCGTCCGTCTCGCCTTTCGTGATCCTGGAATCTTCGGCCTACAAATACTCCACCAATCCCGTGTCCGGCCATTTCTCCACAACCTGGATCGTGCGCTCCGCCCGGGGCAGCTACTACAATCCGGTCTTCCGGCTGGTCACCACGAACGGCCTGGCTTCGGCGCGTGTTCCGCCGGAATTGCTCGAATTGGACGAGACTTATTTCTGGAAGTGCGCGCACACGGACACCAACGGCCATCCCTCGCTCGAATCCAGTGAAACCTCCTTCACGGTCCGCATGGCGCCCAGACTCCCAACGGATATTGTCCTGAGCGAAATCATGGCTGACAACCAAACGGCCCTCGTCAACGACGGCAAGTACCCGGATTGGATCGAACTCTATAATCCGACCGACACGCCGCGGAGCTTGAATGGCCTGAGTCTGACGGATGATCTGTTGGCGCCCTCGAAGTTCTCGTTCCCGGCCAACGCGTTCATCCCGGCCCGCAGTTATCTGGTCGTCTGGTGCGATCACGCGACGAACGCGCCGGGGCTTCACACGGGTTTTGCGCTGGATGCCAATGGCGAGAGCGTCGCGCTCTACGCCACAACGGAAGGCCGAGCCGAGTTGAAGGACGTCGTCCGCTTCGGCGTGCAGCTTCCGGACTTGTCGATTGGCCGCGCTCCGGACGGCTCGGACTTCTGGAGTTTGAACGTGCCGACCCCGCAGGCGGCGAACCAAACGCGTCCGCTCGGTTTGCCGAATCGCGTTCGCTTCAACGAATGGATGGCCAACCCGAACGGCGGCGATGACTGGTTTGAACTCTACAACCCGGAAGATTTGCCCGTCGCGCTTGATGGGTGCTACTTGACCGATGCCCTGAGCGATCCGGTGAAATCCCCGCTCCGCCCGCGATCCTACATCGCGCCGCGTGGATTCTTGAAAATCGTCGCCGACGGGGAGGGAGCCAAAGGCGGGCATCATGCGGACTTTCGTTTGAGTGCTCAAGGCGGCGCGCTGGGCCTCTATGCTGCGGACCGGACGGCGATTCACACGGTGATGTACGGCGCACAAACGGCGGGCGTTTCCCAGGGCGCGCTCATTGATGGTTCGCCGGCTCTCGCTCATTTCTCCAATCCGACGCCGGGAAAATCAAACACCGCGGACGCCGATGGCGATGGACTGCCAGACGCGTGGGAATTGGCCAGCGGGCTGAACCCCTACAACCCGGCGGATGCCAGTCAGGACGCGGACGGCGACGGATTCTCCAACGTTCAGGAGTACCAAAGCGGGACGAATCCACGCGAGGCCGGCAGCCATTTACGGATCGAAACGGTGGATTTTTCAGGGAACGCGTTGGGTGCGGCGACCATCGGGTTCTTGGCCGCGCCCGGTGTCCCTTACACTGTCCAATTTCGCGACGCGACGGAGAAGGGGGCGTGGTCGAAGCTGGCAGACGTGCCGCCGCAAATGGCCGTGCGCCGCGTCGAAGTCGCGGACCCAGGATCGGCCGGGCAGAGCGCGAGGTACTACCGGCTCGTCGTGCCCGCACTGCCGTAGGACCATTGGGGAGCACACGCGCCTCGCGTGTTTCGAGCGGCGCCTCGCCGGTCGAAATGGACGCGTCCCCCCGACGCATCTGATCAGAACCCACTCAAAAGCGAGGCTTTGCAAGTCCAGAAGTGGAAACTGAATTCCGCTTGGCCTCTCCGTTTCCTCTGTTGCCTCCTGTTTTCTGAACAGAAGGCAACGGAGAGAACGGGGAGGTCAGAGAATTTGGACCGCGGTCCCGGTACTGAGTCAGTCTTGTGTTTTTCTGAGGTCTGCCGATGATGACTGGTTCGAGGGCAGAAGTGTGGTCGGCGGGGGCGCCGACCACAGCACGCGAGGCGCGTGCGCTCCCATTCTCATCGTCGCGCAGAACTACGATCCTTCCAGCGCGCTCTGCGGGACCACGGGGGCGACTTGGTTCGAGCGCAGCCAGCCGATGCGTTTAGCCCCGTCCTGCACCTGGAGCCAGTTGTCCTTCCGGTCCAGCACCGTAGTCTCCGCGCCGTTTCGGAGCGTGAAAGCCGATTGCGACTCGTCAAAGGGTCCGTAGCGCACGACCGCCTCATTCGCGACCACGACGGACGGCACATCCCGGATTTGGGCGTTGAGCACCGCGGCGGACCAGAATCCGAACAACACGAAGCAGACGCCGGCGGCCTTCGTATAGACGCTCAGGGACAGGCCCAAAGCCGGGCGCAACTCCTTCAAGGTGAGCAAACCGAACCAAACCCAGGCCAGGACGGCGGCCACGACCGTCAGTTCGTTCGTAGTCAGAACACCGAGGAACCTGCGAAGGGCGCTCTTCCGCAGCGACGCTGCGCCCACGCTGTCGCGCGCAAACTGCAGGTTGGCCCGGATGTCGGGATCGCGCGGGGCAAGTTGTTCGGCGAGCCGGTAGCAGATGATCGCGCGGCCGACTTCCCCCGATTTGAAGAGCGAATTGCCCAGGTTGAAGAGAAGAGCCGTGGACGCGCGGCCTTGCTGGAGGAGCGCGCGGTACGCTTTGGCCGCCTCCCGATACTTGCTTTCCTCGTAAAGTTTGTTGGCCTGCTCGAACGAACCCGGCGCTTCACTGGCATGGGCGAGAGCGCAAAACCAGAGTCCGATCAGCGACCCCCAGACGAGCCGAAAAAAACCTCTTACAAAAGGCAACGAAGAGTACGGACCCTTACTGTGCAGACCGTGGGATTGACGACAGATCGACCGGAGAACCGTAGCGCAGATTTTCAATCTGCTGTATCGCCGATTTCCAATCGGCAGGACGCCGGCAAGTCCCAGCGTGCTCGGACTGGGAGACGCCCCGCAGAATACAATTCTCCGATACGGCAGAGTGCAACTCTGCGCTACGAGCTTTGTCGTCCATCCTGCGGACCAAGCAGTAGTTGGCTTCGTTACCATTTGTAGAAAGTCTGTCCGGCTCGCGGCCAACATGCTGCCCATTTAACCGATTTAACGATTCAACCCATTTAACGTTTTAACGACCTGTGCGCCGTCTGCGCCTTGCGGCGTTCTTTTACGGCTTAAGGTTTTCGCCATCAAACTTCCAGCGCCTGCAAACCGCGGAGCGCCGCCTCCACTTTGGGAATAAGCGATTGGAGTTCCTGGACGGATTTGGACGGCGCGTAACGCGCCTCGTTGCAGGCCAGGAACAAACCGTGCAATTCCTCCAGCAGTTCATCCGGCACGCCGTCCTGGCGCAGTTGCTCATCGACCACCGCCTCCGTAATCGCCGTGGCGGGCAGCCCCAATTTTTCGCCAAGTTGTTCCTGGAGCAAACGAAAGACAGTGGCGAAGAATTCTTCCGTTTCGTTCGCCGCAGCCAGGCGGCGCAAATCCTGCAAACCTTTGCGAACAACCTGGCTCACGTGCGCGCGGCGGCGCAGTCGCGGATTGTTCGCCAGTTTCTCCTGACGCTTTCGCCAGAACAACGCCAGCAACCACAGAACTAACGGCGCGGCCTGCAATCCCACAAACCACGGCTGCTGGATCAGGAGCGGCTGAAAGCCAAGCGCCGCGCCGAAATGCTGTTTGATGTGGACGATGTCGCGCGCGGGCGCGGGTTGCTCCGGGGTTTGCGAACCGGCGAGGACCGTCGGCTGCGGCTGCCCAACCGCGCTGGGCCGAATCGAGACCGCAATGGGAGCGTGCCGGATCGTGCGATAGGTTTTTTGGTCCGGGTCGAAAAAGCTGAACGCGATCGCCGGCAATTCCTTGATCTCGGCATTCTGCGGCACGACTACTTGCTCGAAGGATTTGACGCCGCTCAAGCCGAGTTGGTCGGTCGGTTCGACTTTGCTGGTCGGCGGATAGACCGTGAATTCTCTCCCTTGGCTCAAGGCGGGCAAGGCGAGGGTGTCGAGCGCACCCTGGCCCGCGATCTGGATGCGCATCGTGATCGGGTCGCCCACGACGGCGTTGGTCGGGCTGGCGTGGGCGGCGATTTCGAAGTGGCCGACGGCGCCGGTGAAATTCTCAGGCCGGCCCGCGTCGGGCAGCGGCAGCGCCTGGAGCGTTTGCGGCGGGCCGATGGCGGTGTAGGGCCGCACCTCGATTCCGGCGCCAAAGAAATCGGCAAAAGGGTCCGCTGGATCGCGCGCGCGACGATAGCGCAGGCTCAGGTTGCACTCAGCCGGCCCCAGTGTCAGTTCACCGGTTCTCACCGGTGTGGCGGCGACGCGGAACGTGAAGACTTCGTAAACCGCATTGTCGATCTGACTGCGGCTCTGTGTGGGTTGGGTGATGGATCCGAGCGTGAAGCCGTCGGTCTTGAGTTGCGGCATGCTCAGTTCGTGCCGGTTCAGCGCGTAAACCTGGATTTCCACGGGGAGCACTTCACCGACGAACACATTGGTCTTCGGCGTGATGATCTTCACGAACGCCGGTTTGAGAGTGCCGCCCGGACCGACCGGGCCTTCGCTGGCTTTCAAAACTCTCAGTCGAATCGGCTGGCTGGAAACGGTTGCATTGCCCACCTGAACCTGAACAGCCGGGATCACGTAATCGCCCGGCTGCGTCGCCGTCACTCGATAAATGTGCGTGATCGTGGAACTGGTCTGGCCATTGATAATGGTGAATTGACTGGACGGACCGACGTAAGTGACGACCAGGTTGGCCGGGACCGGGACGGCGGGCGGACGGCTTGGGCCTTCGCCCTGGAAGACGAGCGAGAGGTTGGCGCTTTCGCCGACGGAAATGGTGCTGCGATCGAGTGAGGCGTTGAACTGCGTCGCGGCACCGCACACGAAAGGAGTGAGCAGGAGCCAGAGCAGGCAAAAGCAGCTTCCCATGAACCTGAGACCGGGCGGACCGCAGCGTTCAGGCTGCTTTCGCGCACGCTCCGGAGTCGGGCGCTGAAGCGGCCTAAAGGCCGCAGTCCGGAGGAACGGTTCATGGGAAGTCTTCACCATCATCACCAATCCCTGAAAACACGATCCCGGTTCGTTCGTTTCTCTTTGGGTTCTTTCGGGATAAAGAGCATCGCTTTCTCCTCGTTTTTGGCCGCGTCGAGGAGGCGTTTGACTTGATCGGGCGTCATCTGGCCTTTGGCTGCGGCCGCGGCTTCTGCGGATTTCTCGCCGGATTTGTCGCCCGCAGCCGGACTGCCTTTGTTTTCCTCCTTAGACGCGTTTTGCTCGTCTTTCTCCTTTTGATTTTGGGATTGTCCCTTTTCTTTCTCGTCCTCCGGCTTCGGCTTGGGCTGCTCCTGGGATTGAGGTTTCTCCTCCGGTTTCTCGGAATCCTCCTGGTGTTTCTCGTCCTTGGACTGTTGATCTTTCTTATCCTGTTGAGATTCGTTTTTGTCCTGTTGATCGTCTTTTGGGTCGTCCGAATTCTTTTGTTGTTGGGACTGCTGCTGCTGTTTGAGTTCCTCCAGCTTCTTCTTCACGAACTCCAGATTAAACTTCGCGTCGGCATCAGCGGCATCCAGCTTCAAAGAGCCTTCGTATTGTTTGGCGGATTGTTCCCAGGCTTGAGTCTTTTTGGCGGGGTCCGGGATGGACTCGCCCAGGCGGAAAAGGGAGTTGCCAAGGTTGTAGTAGGAACGCTGCTGCAGATCGAGGTCGGGCGAGGTCAAGGCCGAGTTGAACCGTTTGGCGGCTTCCGCAAAATCGCCGGCCTGGTACGCGGCGGTGCCCGCGTTGTAGTGCAGGCGCGGATCGTCCGGATTCTTTTGCAGGAGTTGCTGGTACTCGCGCTCGGCCTCTTTGTATTGGCCCGCCTGATATTTCCGCTGCGCCTGCGCGGAGGAAGCGCTCGCGGACAACGGAAGGAGACACAACAGGAACGCCGCCGCAACTCGTCGCAGTTCCTCGCCTTGCGCCGGGGCCGGCGCAGCCTCCGGCCGCGGAATGCGCTTTCGTTCGGGCAGGAACATTTCCAGCACCAGCAGCGCAATCGCCAGTCCCAGGAACCACTGGTAGCGTTCGTGGTACCGTTTGACGAGCTTGCTGGACAGCTCGCTCTTGGGCAACGGCGCGAGACCCTTGTCGTACAACACTTGCATGGTGTTGGCGCCGCTCATGGGCAGATAAAAGCCATGAGCGGCAGTGGCGATCTGCGTCAGAAGCGTCTCATTCAATCGTGAAATCACCGCGTTGCCTTGCTCGTTCTTGATCGTGGCGAGCGCGCCGGATTCGTCGCGCTGGCGGAGCAATTCGCCGTTGGGCGTGCCGACGCCGATCGTAAAAATCCTCAGCCCGCGCTCGGCGGCTGTCTGCGCGGCTTCCACAGCACCCCCGTCGTGGTCCTCGCCGTCCGTGAGCAGGAGCAACACCTTATGGTTGTCCGCTTCGCCGCTGAACGCCTTCGCCGCCGTCTCGATGGCCTCGGTCAAAGCCGTCCCACCCTGCGGAATGATGCCGACTTGAAGCGCCTCGACGCTTTGGCGGAACGCTTCGTCGTCCAGGGTCAAGGGGCATTGCAGAAAGGCTGTGCCCGCAAAGGCCACCAGACCCAGCCGGTCGCTTTTGGCCATGCGGATCAAATCAAACGCCGCGAGTTTCGCGCGGGCCAGCCGGTTGGGCGCGAGATCCCCCGCCAGCATGCTCCGCGAAGTATCGATCGCGACCACGACGTCCAGGCCTTGCTGTCGGGCTTCTTCCCAGGCGAAACCCCACCGCGGACGCGCCAGCGTCACCAGGAGCAGCCCGACCGCGACGACGATCAACGCCAGCCGCGTCTTCTGAATCGCTTTGGAAATGCCGACGGTGAGGTCGGCGAGCAAGCGCGACTGGACAAACTGGGCGATGAGACGCTGACGTTTTCGCCAGGTCCACCAAAGGAAAAGGCTCAAGAGCGGCAGGGTGACGACCACCAACCCGAGCATCCTGGGATTGCCGAAGGTGCTTTCGATCCATTCTCGGAGCAGGGAAATCATGGCAGCTTTCTCCAGACCGTGTTGCCCAGAATCACTTCAAGCAAGAGAATGGATAGCCCTGACAACACGACCCACGGAAACAATTCCTGGTAGCGTTGGTATTTTTTGATCTGAATCTCGGTTTTCTCCATCTGGTCGATCTCCGTGTAAATGTCGCGCAGCGCTTCCGTGCTGTCGGCCCGGAAATACTTTCCGCCGGTCTTCTGCGCGATAGCCTTCAGCGTGTCTTCGTCAATGTCCACCGGCACGGAAACATAAACCTTCCGGCCAAAGACATCGGTCCGCGGCACCGGCGCCGTGCCGCGCGTGCCGACTCCGATGGTATAGACTTTGACGCCCAAAGTCTCGGCGGCTTCGGCGGCCGTGAGAGGCGGCACTTTGCCGGCGTTGTTCTGCCCGTCGGTCATCAGAATCACAATCCTACTTTTGGACGGCAATTCCCGCAATCGGTTCAGCGCGGCGCTCAATCCGGAGCCGATGGCCGTGCCGTCTTCGATCGTGCCCAGGTTCAGGCGCTGAAGGTTTTGGAGCAGGAAATCGTGGTCCAAGGTCGGCGGAGCGGCGATGTAGGCGCGTCCGGCAAAAGCGACCAGCCCGATCCGGTCGCTGGGCCGTTTGGCGATAAACTTCTCCAGAACGTTCTTGGCGATATCCAGCCGATTGACCCGCTCGCCTTTGATTTGGAAATCTTCGGCGGCCATGCTGCCGGAAAGATCGATCGCCACGACGATGTCGATGCCGCTCGCCGTGACCCGTGTTTCGCCCTCACCGATTTGAGGCCTGGCCAGAGCCACGATGAACAGAGCCAGCGCGAGCCAGCGCAACTTCAGCAGAATTTTTCCCACGCTGGACCGGGTCAATCCCATGATCCCGCGAACCAACTGGACGGAGGAATAGAGAAACGCCGCCTCCTGGCCGTGTTTGCCCTTCAGCCACGCCAGCACCGGCAACAGCGCGAGCAAGCCCAGGACGTATGGGTAGGCGAAGGTCACTGGAAGTCTGCGCTACGCCGGGCCACACCGTGGATCACGAGATTCCTCGCGCGCTACACGTCGCAAATCATCACGCCTTGCTTCAAGGAAGTCAGCGGATCGCGTTTCGGCACGAATTCCTGGGCCACGTGGCCTTTGAAACCCGTCGCGACGATGGCCTTCATGATCGCCGGATAATACAGCTCTTGCGTGTCATCGATCTCCGCCCGGCCCGGGACGCCGCCGGTGTGGTAGTGCGCGATGTACTGGCTGTATTTCTTGATCGTGGCAATCACGTCGCCTTCCATGATCTGCATGTGATAGATATCGTAGAGGAGCTTGAACCGCTCCGAGCCGACCTGTTTGCAGAGTTCAACGCCCCACGGCGTGTGATCGCACATGTAGTCCCGATGGTTCACCTTGCTGTTGAGAAGCTCCATGACCGCGGTGACGTTGTGCTTCTCGGCAATGGGGACGATGCGTTTCAATCCGAGGGCGCAGTTCTTCAATCCTTCTTCATCGCTCATCCCGCGGCGATTTCCGGAAAAACAAATAATGTTCTGAAAACCGGCTTTGGCCACCCGGGGCGCTGTCTCCTCGAAGAAGGCCACGATCTTGTCGTGGTTCTTGATGTCGTTCAGCCCGTTCTCAATTCCGCCCGGCACGCCGCTGACCATGGCGCACATCAGTCCGTATTTCTGCAAAGTCGGGAAATCGGCCACGGTGACCAGTTCGACCGACACCAGCCCCATTTCCTTGGAAGCTTTGCAGAGATCCTCCAGCGGAATCTTGCTGTAACACCAGCGGCAGACCGAATGATTGACGCGGCCCTTCGGGCTGGACTTCACTTCTTCAGCTGCCAACGCGGATGAAGCTGAGAACCTCACGGTGCCGGCCAAAGCGGCCGTGCCGGCCACGGTGCGAATCGCCGAGCGGCGGGAAATCTTTTTCTTCATGGTTTGTCCCTTTCTTTTTGGGTAACGAGCAAACTAAATCCCAAAACCCTGGGAGCGTCAAACGGGGAATCCTGTCTTAAGGTGGGGCGAGGCTCCCGCCGAGCCAATGCCATCGAAGAGAAGCGCTCAGGAGCGGCGCTCCACCGTCGTTAACTGCCACGGCGGCCACGGCGGAGCGGCAGCTCCTCCCTACCGGTGGCCGAAGGCAAACCGTCACCGAAACGGCAAGATTTTCTTCACCAGACGCGCGTGGACCTCGTCCGCCGTTCCCTCTCCATCCACGCGAATCAGCTTGCGGCGCTTTCTGTAAAAGTTCAGCAGCGCCCGGATTCCGCCTTTGAAGGCGGCAATCAAGGATTGGACTGATTCCGGCTTGTCTTCCTCGAAAGGGCGGAGGTATTGGCCTTCGCACTTTCCATAGGGACACGCCTGAAACGGAGCCGAATCCAGGTGAAACTCGTCCCGGCAAATGCGGCAGAACCGCCGGCCCACCAGCCGATCGACCACCGTCTGGTCCGTGACCTCCAGATAAATGACCGCATCGAGTTCGCGTTTCATGTCCGCGAAGGCCGCGGCGAGAAACTCCGCTTGCGGCAGCGTCCGGGGAAAGCCATCGAAAACGATGCTCTGATTCGGCGTCGTGGTCCAAAGCCATTCTTCCACCAGGGCATTGACAATGTCGTCGGCCACCAGGTCGCCGCGCACGAACGCTCGTTGCGCAATGAGGCCAAGCTGCGTGTTCTTCTTCGCCGCCTGGCGGAACATCTCGCCGGGAGAAAAGTAAACGAGGTTGAAATTGTCCACCAACCGCCGGATCTGGGTCCCTTTGCCGGCCGCTTTGGTCCCGAGGATGGAGAGGCGCCAGCGCAACGCCACGCTTGAACTTCAGCGGAAGGCAAGCGTCCGAGAAAACGGCGCAGGAGTCAAGCTCGTGCTCACTTCAACGCGCCAGCGACGCGCAAACGATTTCCTGATCGTTCCGCGCATACACATGGCGATTGGCAAACGCCGGGTGAGACCAGACCACCGCGCGGCCGCCGGCCGTGTTGGTGGGTTCCAGCAAATGCGTCCGGCTGATTTCCTGGTAACCGGCCGGACTGAGCTTCGCGATGATCAGGTCGCCTTTCTCGTTCGCGACGAAAAATCGATCGCCGTTCTTGATCAGAAACGCATTGGCCCAGCGGGCTTCTTTGCCATCGGGCGTCGTGGCCTGAAGCGTCTCCCACACTCGCTCGCCGGTTTCGATTTTCAAACAGCGCAATTGCCCGTAGCTGCACACGCCATAGATGTAACCGTTCTCCAGAAACGGCGTGGGCATGATGCTATGCAGCGTGTCCGTGTCTTTTTCGCTGACTTTCTTGCTTTGCCAGAGCGTCTCCGGTTTGCCAGAACCGACCCGGAGCATTTTAGCGCCATTGTAAAACGCCGTGATGAAAAGCCGATCTCCGTACTGGCGCGGCGTCGGGACGGAAAGCCCGGAACGGACGCTGAACGGCTCCGTCCACAGCGCCTGGCCCGTTTCCGGGTTGAGGGCATTGATTGATTCCGGGTGCCAGAGGATCAGTTCGCGCCGGCCGTTGAACTCATAAATCATCGGCGGACAATAGCCCGGTTCCTTCGCCTTGAGCGCGCGCCAGATTTCCTGGCCGCTGTCTTTGTCGAATGCCACGGCGACGCTGCCGTCTCCGCCCGCCAGGCAAACCAGTTTATTTCCGTCCAGCAGAGGGTGACCGGCGAAACCCCACAACGGCGTCGCGACGCCGTAGTCCTTTTTGAAATCGCGCGACCAAATGACTTTGCCAGTCGCGGCCTCGAAGCAGAACAGATTGCCTTCCGCGCCGAGAGTGTAAACCTTTCCCCCGCTGACCAGCGGCGTGGCGCGAGGGCCGGCGGGATAGCTCATCGTGTAGGGGCAATCGTATTCGTGTTGCCAAAGGATTTTTCCGCTGGCTTCGTCGAGGCAAAGCACGCGCTCGGCGCCGGGGATTTGTCCGCGCTGGAAGGGATCAGCCGGATTTCTCGCGCCCGTGGCAAGCTGTCGATCCGTCAGATAAACGCGTCCGTTTGCGACGGCGGGTCCGCTGTAACCGCCGCCGACTTTCACCCGCCAGCGAACCTCGGGGCCGTTCGGCGGGAATTTTTCCAGGATCCCGGTTTCGCGCCAGACGCCGTCGCGTTGTGGCCCCAGCCATTGCGGCCAATCCTCGGCCGCGGTCGGGACATTCCAGGACAAGACGCCAAAGACGAGGATCGCCAGGGCAACAAGGGGAGAGTCATTTCGCATGGCGCGAGATGGTAAAGCGTCGCAGAAAAGACTCAACGCTGATTCACCTTTAAGTGGCTGATCGGGTCAGAATGTGTTAACCATTTGAGCGTGTGCCACGCGGACAGAGTTGCCAAACGCCGTCACGCGCCAGTAAACATCCTGCGACTTATGAAACCTACAGTGTCCCCCATGCTCCTGATCTTGTTTGCCGCTCTCACACCGGTCACCGCCTCGGATAGGCCCAGAGATTTCTCGCCGAAAGTCGATGAGCAGCAGCTTCCCAAAGCCATGCACTCGAAGATGCGCGATCGCCCCCGCATTGCCGTCGGGCAACGGAGCGCCGACATCATTGGCGCCGACAACCGCGCCTTGCAGGCCGCCGTGGATTACATCGGCGCGCTCGGCGGCGGGACGGTCGAGATCGGCGAAGGCGAGTATCTCATGCGCGATTCGCTGCACCTGCGTTCGTTCGTGACGGTCCGGGGTGTTCCGGGCAAGACCATCTTGCGCAAAGCCAAGGGAGCCGCTTCCCCGCTCGCCCTGGATGGCGATTACGGCGAAGAACAGATCACCGTCGAGGATGCCGGGGGTTTTGAGGTCGGTGTCGGAGTGACCATCCGGGACAAGAATTCAGGCGGGTTCCATACCACCGTCGCTCGCATCACGGGCCGCGATGGAAACACGTTCAGCATCGATACTCCGTTGAATGCCGACTGCATGGTCAGCGACAAGGCGGTGGCTGCCATCGTGTTTCCCGTCGTCAGCGGCTATCACATTGAAGGCGCGCGCGTGGAAAACCTGGTGATCGACGGCAACAAGAGCGAGAATCCGCACCTGAACGGCTGTCGCGGCGCCGGCATCTTTCTCTATCGAGGCTTTGGCACTGTGATCCAGAATTGCGTGGTCCGAAATTACAATGGCGACGGGATCAGTTTCCAGCAGTCCAACGACGTGCAGGTGCTGGGCTGCACCAGCGAAGACAACGCTTCGCTCGGCATTCATCCCGGCAGCGGTTCGCAGCGGCCCACGGTCCGGAACTGCGTCGCGCGGCGGAACGGCGAGGATGGTTTGTTCCTCTGCTGGCGGGTCCGGCACGGCGTTTTTGAGAAGAATTTGCTGGAGAACAACGGGCGGTTCGGCATTTCGATCGGGCACAAGGATACCGACAATCTTCTCCGCGAAAACCACGTTCGCGCCAATCGGCAGGACGGGGTGTTCTTCCGCAACGAAAGCCTGGGCATGGCCGGGCATCGCAACCGGCTGGAAAACAATTTGATCGAGGACAACGGCACGGGCGAGGAGGCCGCGGGCATCCGTGTTCGCGGAGAAACCAGGGGCCTGGTTTTCAGGAACAACACGATTCGAGACACCCGTTCAGGCGACGCCCAAAAACAAACCGTTGGTATCCGGATTGAGGAGCTGGCGGGGGACGTTCAGTTGGAAAATAATATCATCAAAACGAAAACACAGGTCGAAGATCGCAGAAAAACGAAATAGCATCCGTGATCAGCTATCCCGACCTTAAAAACCAGAATGTGCTGGTCACCGGCGGCGCCAACGGCATCGGCGCCGCCATGGTGCGGGCGTTCCATCAACAAGGATCGAGAGTTTTCTTTTGCGATCTCGACGCCAGGGCGGGCCGTGCGCTGGAGCGAAGCTTAGTGGTCCGTTTCGTAAATACGCTCACGTTCGTTGCGCCCAATTTGGCCTGGGGCAAGGCGCGACGAGCGAGCATCCCCCGCCAGTGGGGCTGTGACCGAGGAGCAACGCAGCCCCAGGCAAAATTC
>VHCZ01000093.1 GCA_016871535.1 Verrucomicrobiota bacterium | reverse complement strand
CCGAAGGGCGGCAGTTCTTTTTCGCCAGACTTCGTTGCTTGCTCCTTACAGATCCACTTCGGGATATGCTCGTCGCTCGCGCCTCGTCTGGCCGAAAAATCCCTTGCCGCGAACGTGAGCGTATTTATGAAATGGACCACTAAGGTTCAAAGTTCAAAGTTGGCCGATCCGGGCGGAAGACCGACAAAGAACCGGTTAAAACCGGGACTCTTCGTTGCTTCTGTCGAAGCCACGAGTGCGCGCAAATGGACCGGCCACCATTTAACCCATTTAACGATGCTACGCTGCAACGGTGTAACGATGGACCGAACCGGGCTATTCGAGCAATTCCTCCGTGGTCCGGACGCGTGCTTCCATTTGCTTGATGATGGGCTGCGCGCGGGCCACCGCATTTTGTTCGGTTTGCCCAAGGAAGGATTTCATGGTGACCTTCACGGCCGCCATCGCCTCACCATTTCGGTCATGGAGCGGGAGGGTCACGCTTACGGTTTGCTGGCCTTTTCCGTAGTAAATCGAATCGCGCGCAATCACATCTGCTGCAACTTTGTCCGCCGGGGAACCGATTTCCTTCGGATCGTTGCTCGCGATCACGGACAGGGCCGAAGTTCCGCGCGGCGCCGCAAAGATCTTCAAACCGAGCAAGCGTGGATAGCGGTCCATCATTTCGCGGATCAGGGCGTGCCGCGGCGTTTCGCGCGGCGTGTAAACGATTTTGGTGTCCGCGAAGTAGGAGATCGAGTCGGACTTGGTCCAGAAACCGATCCTCCCGGCGGAGAACGAATTGTCCGTCAGCATCGGAATCACGTCCTTTCCATTGAGCGAACACCGGATTTGGTTGCCCTTGCACTCGACGGCCAGCTCATGCCAGACGCCTCGGGGGATCTCGAGCTCCGGCCCGATCGGCGCGCTGCGTTGACCGTCCACGACTTTGAAGAACCGGAAGCTGTTTCCGAGCGAACTGGCGCGGAGGTAATAGTAGTTCTTCTCGTCGCGAAGCCGGAACGCGACCCCGGCCATCTGCTCGAGCTTGCCGCCGACGATCTTGAATCGGGTGGTCAGTTTGAAGTCCCCGAACGATTCGCGATCGTATAGGAGGATCGGAAACCGTTCGTCGGTCGGGTCGCTGGAAAGTTGGGCGAGGACTTTTCGCTTGGCTCCGGGGTCTGCCGCGCCTGCGGATGGCGAAGCCGTTTCATCAAGGATCACTTTCCAATCTCCGGGCTGGCCTTGACCGGAAAGGATCCCGCGGAACTCGCCGGGGGTTTCGTTGACTGCGTAACGGCTGAAATCCAACTGAAGCTCCGCGGCGCGTGCCCGGCCGCAAAACGCCAGCATCAGTCCGCAAAGAATCAGCATGCGGAGCGCCGTCCGCAGGCTGCACGGTAGGGCGAGTCCGTCCCGGCGAGCCGCTCGACGAGTTTGGAACACGTCTCGTTCGGCTCGCTGGGGACAGGCTCGCCCTACCGCCGTGTTCATGCGAAACCTCAGTAAATCATGTCCGCAACCGTCCGGCCCGCCGGGATAAACGGCAGCACGTGTTCGGTGTACGGCGTAATTACGTCGAGCACGTAGGGCTCATTTGAAGCCAGCATCCTTTCGAGCGCCGGACGCAGGTCGCGCCGATACATGACCCGTTCGCAGGACACGTTGAATCCCTGGCACAGGGGGATGAAGTCCGGGTAAATCTGTTTCATGTGTTCCGGGTCGCCCAGATACGTGTGGCCGCGATTCCCGGCATAAAACCGGTCTTCCCACTGCACCACCATGCCCAGGTGCTGATTGTTGAGAATGAGCGCTTTGGCCGCGATCTTTTCGATGTGCGCGGTGGCGAGCTCCTGGACGTTCATCAGGAACGAGCCGTCGCCATCGATATCCACGACCTGCTTGTCCGGGCGGGCGACCTTGGCGCCCAGTGCCGCGGGGTAGCCGTAACCCATCGCGCCCAAACCCGCGCTCGTCAGAAACTGCCGCGGAAATTTGAATCGGTAGTATTGCGCGGCCCACATCTGATGCTGGCCCACGCCGGTCGTCAGAATCGCGTCGCCGTTGGTCAATTCATACAGCGCTTCGATGGCCATTTGCGGCAGGATCACCTGATCCTCTTGTCCGTGCAGATGATCCCGCATGTGCTGGGACTTCATCACTTCGTCGGTCACCCGGTAGCGAAGCGGAGCTTTTTTCTTCCAGAGCGCTATCTGTTCGTGCCAGGCGGAGAATCTTTTCCGGATGGGCCGTTCGGCCAACATTTGATTCAGCCGGTCGAGCGCATATTTCACGCTGCTCTGGACGGGCAATTGCACGCGCCGATTCTTGTTGTGCTCCGACGGGTCGATGTCGATGTGGACGATTGTCCCGTGCTCGCAAAACTTATCCACCCGGCCGGTCACGCGGTCGTCGAAGCGAACGCCAAACGCCAGGAGCAAATCCGCGCCTTCGACGAGCTTCTCGAACGGATCGGTGGGCTTGTTGCGACACTTGAATTCGCCGTTCACCGCCCAATTCGCGTAAGCTGCGCCGTGCATTCCGAGCCAGCGCAGCGAAAGCGGATGATGTTCCGGAAACGCGCCGCACCCCATGATCGTCGTCGTAACCGGAATCTGCGCCGCTTCCGCGAACTTGAGCAGATCTTCGCCGGCGTTACCCGAGATGATCCCTCCGCCGACGTAAAGGACGGGACGTTCCGCCTTCTCGATCAGACCGATGATCTCGTTCAGGACGATATCATCCGCTTGTTTGGGGGGCGGATACCCGCGCAAGTTTACCTCCTTGGGCCAGACCGGCTGGGCGGTTTGTTGTTGGATGTTTTTGGGAAAATCGATCACGACGGGGCCGGGCCGGCCGGTTTGCGCGATGTGGAAGGCTTCCTTCACGATCCGGGGGATCTCATTGATATTCGTGATCAAGTAATTGTGCTTCACCACCGGCAGCGTCATCCCGAAGAAATCCGTCTCCTGAAATCCGCCTTTGCCGATCATGCTTTGCGGCACCTGGCCGGTCAACGCGACCAACGGAACGGAATCCATGTAGGCGTCAGCGATCGCGGTCACCAGATTGGTCGCTCCCGGCCCGCTCGTGGCCATGCAAACGCCGGCTTTGCCGGTGGCGCGGGCGTAACCTTCCGCGGCAAACGCGCCGCCTTGCTCGTGACGGGGCAGGATCGTCCGAATCTGCTTGGACCGTGTCAGCGCCTGGTGCAATTCCATGCTCGCGCCGCCTGGATAGGCGAAAATTGTGTCCGCGCCTTCGCGTTCCAGGGCCTGGACCAGAATATCGCTGCCGAGCATCGGGCGGCCGATCTCGGCGCGTTCGGGGGTCGCGGTTTTCTTAGGTTGAGTCCGTTTTGCAGTCTTGCTCATAAACAATGGGTTGGCCGAGCCGTGGGCCAACGAAAAACCCACGACTGTTTCCAGCCGTGGGTTCTTGTCAAATTCGTTTTGCCTCTAAATGCGACAAGGTCCCACGGCGTCGCTCACGATGACGACGACGACCGTCAGTCCAACATTGCCAACATTCAGAAGCATGGCGAGAAATTAGCGAGCACGCCCGAACCGGTCAAGCGCTGATCTTTACTCGGAGTCTTGGAGTTTTGGGGAGTTTTGGTTAGCCGGGAATTGGGGACTTGATCTTTGAGAAATGAACCGCGTATATGGAGCCGATTTTACGGCGCAACATCTATGGCTGACCTCGCAAACCGATATCCGGACAACGTAACCGGCAAGTTCTATGTGGATAACCAGTGCATCGACTGTGACTTGTGCCGGGAAACCGCCCCCTCCAATTTCCGGCGCAACGACGACGGCGGCTACTCCTTCGTGTACAAGCAACCCGAAAGCCCGGAGGAAGAAACCCAGTGCAAGGAAGCCATGGAAGGCTGCCCCGTCGAAGCCATCGGCAGTAACGGCGACGCAGGATGAAGCAGAAGACACGGAGCAGAGGATGATTGGAGTGGTGGAGTAGTGGAGGATTGGAGTGCTGCGAATTCACCATTACTCCAATACTCCAGCACTCCAGTTCTCCACCACCCCCTTCCCTACGCCTCCAGGACCGTTCTCCGCACCAGCTCCAACGCCTGCCGCGAGGTCATGAACTTGAACGTCGCGCGGTCGTACGGATTCAGAAAGTGAAGCACCAGCGTCCGAGGCGGCCCCGCCAGCGCGATATAAACTGTCCCCACGGGCTTCTCAGGCGTCCCACCCGTCGGCCCGGCAATGCCCGTCACCGCCAGCCCGTAAGTGGTGTCGAGTTGCTGGCGGATTCCTTCAGCCATTTCGCGCGCGGTTTCTTCACTGACCGCGCCGTGTCGTTCGAGCGTCGCCGGGTTGACGTGAAGAAAGCGCTGCTTGGATTCATTGCTGTAGGAGACCACGCCTCCCAAAAAGACCGCCGACGATCCGGAGACATTGGTTAACGCGCTTGAAATATAGCCGCCGGTACACGACTCCGCCGTCGCCAGTGTTTGGTTTCGTTCTGTGAGCAACCGGATCACCACGCCTTCCAACTGGTCGGGGCCAGATCCAAAAATGTGTTTGTTCAGCAGGCCGCGAACAATGGCTTCGCCCTCCCGAATTAGCGGTTCGGCCTCGGCACCGCGCGCCGCCAGACGGACTTCCACTTCACCGAACTTGGCGCAATACCCGACCTCCAATCCGCGGTTCACCAGCGGTTCCAACGGCCCGGCGATTTTCTCTTCAATCATCGATTCTCCCAGGCCGGAGGTTTTGAGCGTTCGGGAGGCAAAAGGATGTTCGAGCGGCAGAATCTCTTTCAACCGGGGAACCACTTGCTCGGTGAACATCGGATACAACTCCCGCGGCGGTCCGGGCAACATGAGAAGAAACGAAGCGCGATCCGCTTTTCGGAACTGCCCGGACGGAATCTCCAGGAGCAACCCCGGCGCGGTGCCGTGGTGATTCGGCACAACCGTTGCCCCTTCGGGAACCAACGCTTGAACGCGGACTCGATCCGGCATAGGCCGCCTGCGCAGCGCGAAAAATTTTTCGATGCGCGACAGAATGCCCGCGTCTTCGTCCAACGCCCGGCCCAGCAAGTCGGCAATCAATTCGCGGGTGAGATCATCCGAAGTCGGCCCCAAACCGCCGGTGGTAATGATCAGGTCCGATCTCGACAACGCTTCGCGCACCGCCTCGCGAATGGCTGGGCCGGTGTCGGGAATCGCCACCTGGCGCTCGACGGTGTAGCCCAGATTCGCGAGTTCGCGGCACAACCACTGTTGATGGGTGTTGAGCACGGAACCGAGCATCAGTTCGGTGCCGGTGTTGATGATTTCGATGGTCACGGCTGAGGTGTGTTCTTGCTCCTGATCCTACTCCTGATCGTAATCCTTTGGGTGTGAGCATCACCGAGAGTAAGATTAAGATTAGGGTTACGAGTGGGAGCCATTTCGCAAAGGCCTCAATTCAACGGCAGGGTTGAAACGGGCGAAGATCTCTCTCTGCTTTCCGTCTTCAATCGCAACTGGCCGCAAGCGGCGTCGATGTCATGGCCTTTTTCGCGGCGCAGGGTGGCTTTGACTTTCAGCCGTGCCAATGCGGAAAGGAAACGCTCCTGATCCGGTTCGGCGGGACGCTCCCAAGGCAGGCCATCGACCTGGTTGTAGGGAATCAAATTCACTTTGGCCCGGAGGCGATGCGCCAACTGAGCCAGCGGTTTCACCTGATCCCCGCCGTCGTTCAGTCCGCGAATCAGGATGTATTCGAGCGTGATCAGACGGTTCTTCTTCTCCAGGTAATACTCGCAAGCCGGGAGCAACTGAGACAACGGATGCTTTCGGTTCACGGGCATGATCCGGCTGCGAACCTCATCCGTCGCGCCGTGCAACGAGAGCGCAAGCTGAAATTGAAACGGCTCGTCTGCCAGCCGGCGGATTTGTGGCGCCAAACCGCTCGTCGAAACCGTGATTTTGCGCGCCGCGATGTTGCCGCCCCAGGGGGCATTCAGAATCCGCAACGCTTTGAGGAGATTCTCGTAGTTGGCCAGCGGTTCCCCCATGCCCATGACCACCAGGTTATTGATCAGGCGCGGCGATTTGAGCCGTTCTCCTGCTCCGCTCGATTTGAGATTTGAAATTTGAGATTTGAAATTCTCGGCGGCGTGCCAGCGTTCTACCGCCAGCGTCTGCTCGACGATTTCATCCGCCGAGAGGTTTCGCTTCCACCCCTCCAGTCCGCTGGCGCAGAATCGGCAGCCGTACGCGCACCCGACCTGCGTGGAAACGCACAGCGTGTGCCGGTCGCTGGGCGCTCCGTAGAGCGCCGGATTCGCGGGGATCAACACGCTCTCGATGAGCGCGCCGTCGGACAAACGCCAGAGAAATTTCTGCGTCGTGTCGCGGGAACCTTGCTTTTGGACCAGGTTGAGCGGACGCAGGGAGTAGTGTTCCGCCATCACCTCCCGCAATCGTGCGGGCAAATTGCTCATGGCGGCCCAGGTTGTCACCCGATGATCGTAAAGCCACTCCAAGACCTGCGCGACGCGGTACGGCGGCTCGTCCCACGCCAACAACTGGGCGTGGAGTTCTTCCCGCGTCAAAGATTTGATGTCCGCGTTCGGCACAGAGCGGACTGTAAAGTTGCTCCCCGGACAAAGAAAGCGCGCTCTTGTGCCGGAACGGTTCAGATCGGATCGGGAGCGCACGCGCCCCGCGTGCTGGAATCGGCGCCCTCGCCGACTCCATTCAATCGAATTGAACCGTCCCGCTCAGTGCCGCGGTTCCAAAGAGGACCCGACAGGCGAGGCGCCAGTCGGCACACGCGAGGCGCGTGTGCTCCCAAGTTCCAACTGAAATCGCTCCGGCTGAGCAAGAGGACGGCCGACACGCATCCGGTTTTCTCTCACTCGCTTCTGCGTCCAAGACCTACCTTGTTGCGGAAGCTGCCGGTCTGTCAGCCTTCTCTTTCTTGTATGCAAAACCGTTTCAATCGCCCATATCGCCGGATTCTACCGTTGGGAGCATTGCTCTGCCTGGAGGTGACGTTCCCGGAAGCGCCGCAGAACGAAGCTCCGACCGTGTTCGCCACGTATCTCGCCTCACGCCCAGTTCCGGCGCAGGAACTGGGCACGGCCAAAAGTTCTGTCAGAAGCCAGGACAATTGGACTGGTGACAAATCGGCAGGGATGCTCGATAATTCCCGTATTCCAATCGTCGTTTGCTCGATTTATGCCTCATGCCACAAACCCGAAGCGTCAAAGCTGGCATCCAAGACCGCCACTCGTGAATCAAACTGAAGCCGGCCAGAAATCGCCAGCGTTCACCTTGATCGAACTGTTGGTCGTGATCGCGATCATTGCGATCCTCGCCGCGATGCTTTTGCCCGCTTTGAGCCGGGCCAAAGACAAAGCCCGGACGACCAAGTGTTTCACCAACCTAAAGAACCTGGGACTCGCAACCCAGATGTACGCCATGGACCATGACGATTATGTCCCCGGCGACATTTTTGCGGATGGCTACTTCTTCGCCAATCTTCTCGCCCCTTATGTTGCGGGTCCCGCGCTCGACACGCGCCGCATCCGGGACCCGAATTACGTCCACACGTTGGTCAAACAGGTTCCCGTGTATCAATGCCCATCGGTTCGCCCGAAACCAAACCAAAGAGATCCCTTCTTCCTCCACTACACGGTCAACACGATCAACTTTGAGCGGTTCCGGGCGACGCGGCAGTACGACACCGCCCCTTACCAGAAGGTGACGGGGGTGCCAGGCAGCGCGACGGAGCTGGCGTATATCTTTGAAGTAAATACTGAAGGCGCCTTGAATCCTCGCGATTACGGCGGCTGGAATGTCTGGGACCAAAGCCACACGACCTTCTCGCCCACGGGCCGCACCAACGCGCAGCCGCGCATGATTCACGCGCGCGACAAGCGCCATCTGGGCCGCACCTCCGTGGTCTTTCTCGACGGTCACACTGACGTGCGCCGGTTGGCGACCAACGGCCTTCCGTTCAAACTCTTCAATCCGCTGGTGGACGAACCGCTCCGGCGGTAGGAGCAAACTCAGCCAAAACGATTCAATCGAACCTGGGGAGCACACGCGCCCTTGCGTGTTCCGACCGCACGTATGTGTTTGGCGTGGCTTCCGCCGTAGCGCGGAGGTGCGCTCTGCTGTATCGCCGATGTGCAATCCGCAGCGCGCTGACAGGTTCCAGAGCGTTCGAACGAGTCGGCGCCAAGCGGAATGCAATTCCGCGATACGGCAGATTACAAATCTGCGCTACGGGAAGGCTAATGCTCAAGCGCACTGAGAAGGACCGACTCGAAATGGGCGCACGCTTCCATGAAAACCAGATAGCGGGCGTTGTCCGGTGTCAGGGTGATGTTTTTGCCTTTCTTCTCGTCCGGCTGGCCGAGCCGGAGCCAGCATCCGACGCGAACATCATTCAGCACCTGGAGTAGCCATTCGGTCTGCGGCGGCGTGAGAGTCAGATGAAACCCCGTTTTGACGGCCTTGAAACGGCCTTCCTCGCTCAGCATCGCCTCCAATTGCTTCTTGTTTCCCGCCCGCTGCTCGGCGAGCGCCTCTTCCAGCAAGCGTTGATTGGATTCCATCTTGTCTCCATCGCCCAGCCGCGTCACTTGATGGTGGGAAGCCGGGATCAACGGATAAAGCCTCAGCGTGTCCTGCAGCAGACGCTTCTCGCGCTTGCCGATTTCAAATACGAACTGGTTTCGCTCCGATCTGAGCAGGTGCACCTAGTCGCGCTCCATGGTCGCGTGCAAACTGTATTTCTGGAGTTGATGCACGTAGTGCTCCGCCCGTTCCATGCTCTCGCGCGTGAGGACGCTCTTGCCCTGGTTGTGCACCTGAAGCATGTGAGACTCCGCCTTTTGCTTCGCCCACCCAAACACCACCTGAAACACGTGCGTGACGTAATCCATCAAGTTCACCGGGTCATCCCAACAAATCACGAGAAAGCCGGGCTCCAAATCCTCTTGGGAATCGGTTTTCTCTTCGTGCCCGACGTCGGGCAACACTGGCGGTTCGGCCGTCTCAGCCATGCGCAAAAGATAGGTGAGGCAAAACCAGTTTTCAATAGCGGCGGCCATTCCCAACTCCCGGTTTTCAGGTTCAAAGTTTCCCCTCCTCACGAACCTGGATCAACCACCGATCACACGGATTACACGGATACTGCTTGGTCCGCGGGATGGACGACAAAGCTCGTAGCGCAGAGTTGCACTCTGCCGTATCGCAGAATTGTATTCTGCGGGGCCTCTCCCAGTCCGAGCCCGCTGGGACTTGCCGGCGCCCTGCCGATTGGAAATCGGCGATACCGCAGATTGAAAATCTGTATAGCTACGGTTCTCCGGTCGATCTGTCGTCAATCCCACGATCTGCACAGTAAGACCGCTTCTCAATCCGTGTAATCTGCGAAATCCGCGGTCCAAAACTCTGTTCAGGCAGGCATCAATCCATCGTGCGCGTCAGCCGCGCTCGGTAAGTCGGAGATTGCTTCCACGCCGGTGCGCCGCTTAAAAGGAGCCATGCGGATTTCGATTGGAGATTCGGCACATTTCGGATTTTGGTTGCGGCTCTGCCGCCCCATGCTCTGGGTCATTTTTCTCTCGGTTGCCTTTGGGTCTTCTCCGTCCCTTGCCCAAACAATTCCCGCGGAGCGCCCCCGCAGCCGGCCGCCTTCCGAGCTGACCGGCTGGGCGGATTGGGAAAAGGCGAACGAGCTTCTCCAGCGCATTCAAGTTCCACCAGCTCCGCCGCTCAATCCCCAAGAGGCCCTGAAGACCTTCCGCGTCGCGCCCGGTTACCGGCTGGAACTGGTCGCCGCCGAACCGATGGTGCAGAACCCGATCTTCTTCGAGTTCGATCCCGACGGCCGCATCTGGGTCGTGGAATACCAGGGCTACATGCGCGACCTCCTGGGCACCGGCGAAGGCGATCCGATTTGCCGCGTGGTCGTGCTGGAGGATGGGAACGAAGACGGGCGCGCGGACAAATCGACCGTTTTCCTGGATCGCCTCGTCATGCCCCGGTCGCTCGCTTTCGTGAAAGGCGGCGTGCTGATCGCTGAACCTCCCAAGCTCTGGTTTTGCCAGGACACGAACGCGGATCTCCGCTGCGACTCAAAGGTGCAAGTCGGCACTTACGGCCGCGCGGGAAATCCCCAGCACACCGCCAATGGATTGCGCTACGGCCTGGACAATTGGCTGCACTCGTCGGACTGGCCCGCCCGCCATCGCTTCGTGGACGGCCAATTGATCGAGGAGCCGGCGATCCATCGCGGGCAATTCGGCGTGACTTTCGACGACGCGGGCCGGTTCATGACCTGTTACGAAAGCTCCGCCCTGCACGCCGATTTGATTCCCGCCGAATACTTGCTGCGCAACAAAAACTTTCTGAAGGCCTATCAGCGCGGAGGGCGCGATCGAGGTGACTTCGGAGTGAACGCGAATATCGCCCGGGCTGCTCAGGAGATTTTCCCGATCCGCGTCACGCCCCAAATCACACTCGGCGCTCTGGAATTGCGCGAAGACGGACGGCTGCGCACCTACACGGTCGTCTCCGGGACTTGCTATTATAACGGAGATCAATTTCCCGCCGACGCTCACGGCAATGTGTTCGTCCCGGACGCCGGGGGACACCTGATCGGCCGCCTGCGGCTTTCCGGTGACATCGCGCCGCAAGCCGCGCGCTTTTATCCGGCGGAGCAGGAATTTCTGGCCTCCACCGACGAGCGGTTTCGTCCGGTGAACGCTCGCGTGGGCCCGGACGGCGCGCTGTATGTCGCGGACATGTATCACGGCATCATCGAGCACGTCATCTTCATGGTGCCTTACCTGGAGAAGCAAGTTAAGGAGCGCCATTTGGATGACGGCCTCGACATGGGCCGCATCTATCGCGTTGTCCACGAGGGCAAGCCCATCAATCGAAAACGGCCAAAGCTCTCCGCCGCCTCATCTCTCGAACTCGCAAGCCTGCTGGGCCATTCCAATGCCTGGTGGCGGCTGACCGCGCAGAGATTGTTGGCGGAACGCGCTGATGGCCGCGCTATCCCTGCTCTGGAGAAAACGGCTTTGCGCGGGATCAACCCTTTGGCTCGTCAGCACGCGCTTTGGACCCTCGAAGGCATGGACGCGCTGGACGTGAAATCCGCGTTGAAGGCGCTTGACGATAAGAACGAAACGGTCCGTGCCACCGCCGTGCGTCTTGGCGAACAACTGATCGCCCGGCCAAACACCTCAACCAGTTCCGATCAAACGGCCCGCCAATTCCTCGGCCGGCTGACTCGCATGGAAAAGGACCCAAGCCGAGCCGTGCGTTTGCAGATCCTGCTCACCGCCGGGGCATTTCCTGGAGAACAAAGCGAAAAGATTCGAGCCCGGCTGGTCTCCAATAATGAACATGGTCTCTTTCGCGCGGCCGCGATGACCGGCCTGCAAAGCCGGGAACTGGAGTTCCTCTCGCGGCTTCTGAGCCTTCGCGATTGGCAGACCCTCTCCGATCATCAGCGCCGGATGATCGCGTGGCTGGCCCAGGCCGTCGTGGACGAAGCTGCGCCGGATCGCATCGAGCGACTGCTGGATCAGCTCGCCACAGACCGGAGTGAACTTCGCGATGCGCTGTGCGACGGCCTGTTGGCCGGCGTGCCCCGCGATCTCCAGGGCATCCAGCCAATTTCCCTCCAGCAACAACCTGTGATTCTCACGAAGCTCGCGCGGTCCTCCGACCCGGCTTTGCGGGAACGCGCCTTTCGATTGCACGCGTTTTTCACCTGGCCCGGCGCGCCCGCTTTGCGTCCCGGAATCACGGATACCCAGCCGCTCACGGCCGAGCAAAAGCGCCTGGCGGAATTGGGCGAGCAACAATACGCCGCCTTGTGCGCGGCGTGTCATCAACCGCACGGCGGCGGCCTCGCCGGTGTCGCGCCGCCGCTCAGCCGAAGCGAATGGGTCACCGGTTCGAGCGAGCGCCTGGCTCGGATTGTCCTGCACGGGCTATACGGCCCGGTCGAGGTTAGCGGCCAGAAATGGGATTTGCACATGCCCAGCTTCGGCCCGGTTCTGGACGACGAGAAGCTTGCGGGCATTCTGACTTTTATCCGGCGCGCCTGGGACAACGCCGCCGAGCCAATTGCTCCGAGCCTGGTCGCAGAGGTCCGCCGCCAAACGGAATCTCGCGCCTTGCCCTGGACCGTCCAGGAATTGGCCGAGCCGCCAGGTAAGGACGGATTCCACTCCGTCCCTGACCGACAGAACCCATTGCGCACGGAGTTCAGGGACGCAGTGCAACGCGCCCATAGCAACCTGATCAAGGCGCGTTTCCCCGAAATCATTCGCCCCGACGAGAAGGGCGAGTTTCGCCTGTCCGCACGATTCGCCGTCACGCACGGACGCGAACTCGCCTACCGTCCCTCGCTGGACATCCTGGCCCCCTGGCGCCGCGAGCAAGACGTGGCCGAATGGCGGGTGGAAATTCCGACCGCGGGCACTTACGAAGTTTGGGTGGAACTGGCAGCCGACGACGCTTCCGCGGGAGACAAATTTGCTATTGAAACGGAAGGGGGCCGATTGATCGCCGCCGTCCAATCCTCCGGCGGTTACGATCGATTCCGAGAATATGTTTGCGGCCAAATCGCGCTCCGCGCCGGAATCAATCGCGTGCTGATGCGTCCGGAAGGACCGTTGAAGCGTGAGCTGGCCGATGTGCGAGCTTTGCGGTTTGCGCCAATCAAAAGGCGTTAGACTTTCTGGAACGTCCCGGTAGGGCGAGTCCGTCCCGGCGAGCCGCTCGACGTGCGTGGAACACGGCCGGACCAGCTCGCTGGGGACAGGCTCGCCCTACCGTCAGGTTCAAAAGCGGGAAGCCAATCAGGCTCTCAGACGTCTCCCATCGCCCTCATCAAACGTTCAGTCCGCGAGGTCTTGGGGACGGCCGGCGGCAGTCTTGGAATCTATCAATGTGTCGAAACTCAGAAATCAAACGGGTTGGCCCAGCACGTGGCCGGCTACGGCTGAGGCGGCGGCGTTGTCCCAGGTCAACCCTTTGACGGCAGGATTCAAGTCGAGCTGGTTCGGAGGATATCCGATCTTGTAGTTCAGAGTTGGGTGCAGAAGATCTTCCTTCGTCAACGTGAGTTGATCAAAGCCGTAGTCCTGGAACGCCCGCAAAATCCTCGCCGCATTGTCCGGGGTCTGGCAACAGAAGAGGTCCAGGTCGCCAGGTCGCGGGTGAAACGCGGGTGACCATGAAAAGCGAGCGCGTAACCGCCCACCACTAAAAACTCCACGCCGTGTCGATTCAGAAGCTGCAGAATCTTGCCTAAACCAGCTTTTCCAGCTCGCGATAGTTCACTTTGCCCGTGCCCAGTTTCGGGATCTCCCGGAGGAACCGGACTTCGCGCGGAACACACAAATTGGATAACCCTTTGCCGCGAATCGCGCCGCGCATCTTGTCGGTCTGAAGGCGGGATTCGTTCGTAACGGCGATCAACGCTTCGCCTTTCTCTTCGTCGGGCCGGCTCAGGATGGCCACTTCGCATCGAATCCCATATTCCGGGAAAGCGCCGGCCAAAGCTTCTTCAACCGCGGTGAGGCTCACCATTTCGCCGCTGATCTTGGCGAAGCGTTTCAGCCGGCCGAGAATGTGCACGTAACCTTCGGCATCAACTTTCACAATGTCGCCCGTGTCGTACCACCCGTTCAGCGCTTGAAACCTGGCGTTGGCGTCCGGGTTCAAATAGCCGCGCATGAGGTTCGGGCCGCGCACGAAAAGGCGGCCGCCTTCGCTGACGCCTTCCACGGGTTCGATCCGGTATTCGACCCCCGGCAGAATGCGGCCCGCGGTTCCGAAGCAAGGACGCAACGGCGTGTTGACACTGACACACGGGCTGCATTCCGTGGCGCCGTAGCCCTCCAGAATGCGTACCCCAAAGCGCCGCGCCCAAAAGCTGGCCGTGGCTTCCTGGAGTTTTTCCGCGCCGGCGAACAACAGGCGGACGCTGCGAAAGTCATAGGGGTGCGCTTTGCGGGCGTAGCCGTTCAAAAACGTGTTCGTGCTCAGCATCACTGTGCATGCTCGGTCATACACGGCCGCCGGAACAACGCGGTAATGCAGAGGAGACGGATACAGAAAAATGTACACGCCGCGCACCAGGGCGAGCAAGGTGCCTACGGTCAAGCCGAAGCTGTGAAAGAGCGGCAGCGCATTGAAAATGCGGTCGTCGTCTTGAAGATCGATCACCGAGAGCATCTGGCGCACGTTGGCGATCAGATTGCGGTGGGTGAGTTCGACGCCTTTGGGGATGCCTTCGGAACCGCTGGTGAAGAGGATGACGGCGGGGGAGGCGGGCGGGGCGTGAGGCGTGAAACGTGATGCGTGAAGCCATTCTCTCATCAGCTTCAGAACTCTGGCCAGTCCGGGGATTCTCTCTCGCACGTCTTCCAGGTAAACGATCTCGATGCCGGCGTCGCGGAACGGCTGCAAATGCAGCCGGGCGCGCGCTTCAAAACTCTTCGATGAAATCACGTGGCGGAGGCCGGCCAGTTGCGCGCAAGTCAGCATCGTGGCCGGTCCGGTCGAGTAATTCAGAATCGCGGGAACTTTGCCGGCGGCCCAGAGGCTGAGCACCGTCACGGGATTGGCATTGACGTTGGGGAGCAAGACGCCGACGCGTTGGCCGGATTCGGTCCCAAACAAGTTGGCCCATTGCCTGGCGAGCAGGTTCACGCCGGTCATCAGCCGGCGATACGTCACGGCCTGGCGCGTCGCGTCTTCGAGCGCGATCTGCTTCGGCAAATGGCGGGCGGTTTCGGCGATGGCCGCCAGCGGCGTGGCGGGGCCATGAGCCATTTCGACGTCGAACTGCAGCTTGACCTGCTGATCCATAAGCCAGGTGGTCAGGCGTTGACGCGCCTGGTTCGTGCTGACGTCTTCGAGTTTGGGCGGTAGCAGAGGATCGCTGAAATGGGCCGAGACGCGCGGGAACCATTTTGTCCAGCCGGAGTGGCGGACCCAGCGCAGGCGCTGGGCGCCGCGCAGGTAGCACGTGATGACGCGGGCGTGAGTTTTGAAAAGGAGAAATCCCGTGCCGTCGAAATACTTCATCAAAGCGCCGGTGAGCGAGATGCGGCCTTCCGCAAAGAGCACGAGCCGGCCGCCGTTCTGGAGAAATTCCGCCATGCGTTTCACCGCGTAAGGCGAGGCGGGGTCAATCGGGAAGGTGCGCCGATTGACCATGATCATTTTGTGCACCCAGCTCGTTTCGGCGGACGTGCTGGAGGTCACGAACTTCCAATCCGTGTCCAGACTCACATAGACAAACAGCCAGTCGAGCCAGGAGACGTGGTTGGGGATGAGGAGCACGGGACCGGGAGTGCTCAGCCCGCACGTATTGTGCGCTTCAAAACCGAAGAGCAACCGCAGGATGAACCGCAGGAGCTTCCTCATATGAATAAATCATCTGGCCCGGACCCGATAGAATCGCTGCGCGGCGGACGCCATCGAAGTGACGGCTCGGAACTTGCCGCTTTCAGCCAAAGGCAGAATGGCTGCGGTGGAATCCGTTGTCCAGAAGCCGTCCAGGGTATTCGCGCTTTCCAGATCAAGTCCTGAAGCGGCGGCTCCGGTCACTTCGAAGTCGATTTGAAACAGGCCGCCGCCGACCTTGCCCACACCGGTGATTCGCACGATCGAACTTCCGCCAACCTGAGTCGTGACGAGTTTCGCCGGTCCCCAGGGCATCGCGCGGCTGGAAAATCTCGCGCGCACCCGCAACGCGTAATCGCCGGTCTCACGAGGATTGAAAAGGAACGCCGTGCCGGACGGCACGCTCCTCACGACTTCGTCGAACAGTTCGTCGGCGTCGGTCACGCCGATGTCATCGAGGTACAGGCCGACTCCAGGATCGGTGTCGGACAGGAAGGATCCGCTGCCGAAATCAAACCGGAAGCGAACGCGGATTTCATTTCCGGCAAAGCGGTCCAACGGAATGGTCTGAACGCTGAAGGCTCGTTGCCCGCTGCTTTCGGTGCCGACTTGAATCCACACGTCCTGCCAGGTAACACCGCCGTCGATGGAGACTTGCGCTTTGGCCGTTTGCGCCGTGCCCGCCCAGCCCAACCGGCTCGCGAAAATTAATTGGGAAGTTTCAGTAAGGCGGTAAAGGCGTTGGAGAGTGAGTATTTGATCTTCCTTTTGCGGGTGGGCCAGATGAAAGGAAAAACTGCCGGTGGCTCGGACGGCGCGGTCGATCACGTCGTAGCCCGCCGACGCCACAATCTCGACTTTGGCGGTTCCATTCTCCGCGCCTTCGCGTTCCGTGGCAGCGATGCGTTTGCTTTGCTTCCACTCGTAACTTTGGGCGCCGCCAAGAGCCGTGAGCTGGTAACGGTTGTTTTGTCCGACGGCTGGTTGGTCCGGACCGGACACCAGCGGCGGCGAATAGACCGGCATGAAATCCACTTTCACATTTTGGTTGTTGGCGACGACGGCGCTTTTCCTCGCGTCCGCCGCGCCCAGCAGGCCGAGCGTGACCGCGTAAGTTCCATTGCCAGGGACGGGGACTGAATAACCGCCCGACGCCGCGCTGACCGAGTAGAACTGGGAGCCTTGCACCAGGATCGTCGCCCCTTCGATGCCTTCGCCGATGTCGTAGAAATTGTTTTGGTTCAGATCGTAATAGGCGACGCCAGTGACGAACGGCGTGGGATTCCTGCGGCTCGCGAAGTCTTGTGTGATCAATTGCGGGCCGACCTTCCCGTTGCTCGTCAGGATCGCGCCGATCCCGATCTCCCGATAAACCGGGTCGTGAATCGTGTTGCGGTGGCCGGGCGGGTTTTGTACACCGCCGACGCTGGCTTCGCCTCCGCCCCAATCGATGTCGAACGCCGCGTGTCCGTGAGAGACGGAGCGGGCGTTGGAAAAGACGTTTTCTCCAAAGGCGCTCCACTGATAGCCCTGCGCCGTGATGCGGTCGCCGGTCGTGCTGCCATTGCTGCCGGCGTGGCCCTGGAACTGGTTGGTCAGCATGTCGAGGCTGTGCAAGCGGGCCGCGGCGGTCAGGTTCGCGTTCAACGAAAGCGGCGGCGCCGGGCTGATCGCGTTGAAATCGGAAACCAGTTTGTCGAGATCGACTTTGAAGTTCTCGATATCCTGACGCACCTCGGGATCGTCGATGGCGCGGAAGCGTGCGCCTTCGGCGGCCGGATTGGCCCGGGACCGATTGATCAATTCCAGGTAAAGCTGTTCTTCATCCGTCGGGTTTCCGATCGAATAAGCGGTCAACCCGGATGGGACATTGAGCAAAAGCGCGCTTTCGGCTTGGCGCCGGGGCTCGGTGAATTCTCGTACCTGCGGTGTGGGTGGAGTCGGCGGCGTGGGCCGGACGTGCCGGGAGAGTCGCGCGGTAGGGGGATCACCCTCGGAAGTTCCAGCCGTGACTTGCGGCTTGATGCCCATGAGGCAGCCACAGAAAAGAGCGAGGAACCGGATTTGCAGATCACAACAGCCCGCGCATTGTCTCACCGCCAGAGTACTTCCAAGCTTCATGCCAGCCGCAGCGTAGCCTCCCGCAGGGAGTGTGGCAATCAAGCTCAAGGGGCAGGTGGGCAGTGGCCAGTAATCAGTATTCAGTATTCAGTGATCAGTAATTCGTGGCAATTCGTGAAATTCGTGTCTCCAAAGTATCCCCTCAGTTAACGACGGTGGGGCGACGCTCCTGCGGAGCCTTTCTTCGATGGCACTGGCTGGGCGGGAGCTTCGCCCCACCCTCTGAGGGCATATTCTCCCAAACCGAAAACCATTGCGCTCGGTCCTCCTGTTCCGATACCAATAGTGCAACCCGCATGAGCGCAAACTCTCACTCGGCCCAGTCCATGTCTCCTTCGCCTGGAAATCTTGCCCCGTCCCACGCGCGCTATTGGGTCATCATGTTCGCCGTCACGCTTTCGATCATCACGTACATCGATCGCGTCTGCATTTCGAAGGCGGCGCCGTTGATGATGGAGGACATGAACTTGACCGAGGAACAAATGAGTCTCGCTTTCGCGGCGTTTGCCTGGTCATACGCGCTCTTTGAAATCCCCGGTGGCTGGCTGGGCGACAAGATCGGGCCCCGGCTGGTGTTGATGCGGGTTGTGATTATGTGGTCGATCTTCACCGCGTTGACGGGCTGGTCGTGGGGTCTGGTGTCGCTGGTGATTTTCCGATTCTTCTTCGGCATGGGCGAAGCGGGTTGTTTCCCCAACCTGACCAAAGCTTTCACGGTCTGGCTGCCGCAGCCGGAACGCGTCCGCGCGCAAGGCATTATGTGGATGAGCGCGCGCTGGGGCGGAGCGTTCACGCCGTTGCTCGTGGTCTGGGTCCTCACGTTCATGTCGTGGCGGTGGGCTTTCGTGGTTTTCGGCGCCATCGGCATTGTCTGGGCTTATTTCTTTTACCGCTGGTTCCGCGACAACCCGCGCTTTCATCCGAGCGTGAACGCCGGGGAAATGGCGCTGCTCGCGGACGCAGAAAAGAACGCGGACAGCCACGGAAAAGTGCCCTGGGCCAAGTTCGTCGCCAGCCGGACCGTCTGGCTGCTTTGGTTGCAGTACTTTTGCATGGCCTACAGTTGGTACTTTTACATCACGTGGATGCCGACTTACGTGGACCAGCGATTTCCAGGGCTGGGCCAATGGGAGCGCGCGCTGCTGAACTGCATTCCGTTGTTTTTCGGCGGGTTGGGATCGCTTTTCTGCGGGCTGATTTCCAGTCCGATCGCGCGCGTGATCGGCACGGCCCAGACACGCCGCGTGATGGCGATCATCGGCCTGGTAGGCGCGGCGGCCATGCTCGTCCTGGCCACGAAGTTGAATCATCCGCTGCTCGCCATGCTCGCGGTCGGGATGGCCAGTTTCGGCAACGATCTCGCCATGCCGGGCGGTTGGGGCGCGTGCATGGACGTCGGCGGAAAATACGCCGGCTCACTGTCCGGCAGCATGAACATGATGGGCAACCTCGGCGGGGGCGTTGCCCCGATTGTCGTGACGTGGGTGCTCGCTCTGACGAACCGCAATTGGGACTTCAATTTTTACATATTCGCGTTCGTGTATGCGGTCGGCGCCATCTGCTGGTTCTTCATCGACCCGGTGACGCCGCTCGAGGAACAGGTCGCGGGGCGCGGCGAACCGAAGGGGAGCGGGTGAGCGTTGGAGCGTGAGAGCGTTGAAGGTCAGATTCAGGTGGGGAGCGCACGCGCCCTCGCGTGCTGGAGTCGGCGCCCTCGCCGACTCCATTCAATCGAACTGAAACGTACCATTCAGTGTCATGGTTTCGACGCCGTTCCGACTGGCGAGGCGCCAGTCGGAACACGCCCAGGCGCGTGTGCTCCCCAGTCCCAACTGAATCGTTCGGCTAAGCGTGGGAGAATCTTGGCATGACGAAGAAATCTAGCGGATTCGTGCTCCGGCCTCGATTCCGTGTCGAGCGCGGCCAGGACATCGCCCTGGGGCCCGGCAAGGTGGAATTGCTGCAGCGCATTCGCGAAACCGGCTCCATCGCCGAAGCGGCCAAGCGCATGCAGATGTCGTATATGCGCGCCTGGACGCTGGTGAAGACGATGGAGGACTGCTTCCGCGAGCCGCTCATTCAGGTCGTCCGGGGCGGCGCTCGCCATGGCGGCGCGCGCCTGACGGAAGTCGGCGAGAAAGTGGTGGCCCTTTACCGACGTTTGGAGGAACAGGCTTCGTCCGCCACGGCGGAGACCTGGCGCGAGCTGCAAAAGCTTCTTCGCGTTTAGGACATTAATGGGAAGGGCACCTGAATGGGGGTAAGGAGGTGCTGCTGCGCTGCCGCATCGACGGAAAATCGGCTGCGCGGCAGCGCAGCCCTACCGGCTTCATGGGAAGCTGCCTTGGCCCGATCACCAAGCTCATGGTTCATGAAACGGGGCCGTGGGTTCGAAGTTCCGCGTTCGGGCGCGGTGTTGGATGTTCGAACGAGGGTTTGCGTTCCTCCGGAATTCCTGATCGAATGGCCGCCACAGCATGGAACTCTATATTCTGCGGCACGGCATCGCCGAGCCACGCGAACTGGCCGGCGGGAAAGACGACGGCGAGCGAGCGCTCACGCGAGAAGGCGAGCGGAAAATGCGGCGGATTGCCCAGGGGATGAAAGCGCTGGAGTATTCCTTCGATCTGATTCTCACGAGCCCCTTGGTCCGAGCCGAACAGACCGCCGGAATCGTCGCGAGCGTTTTGCGGCTCCCGAAGCGCGTCAGGATTCTCCCCGAACTCTCCGCCGGACGGAGGACGAGAGATCTCGTCGAAGCTCTGCGCGAGGCAGCAACCTCTTTCGAGAGAGTTCTCGTCGTCGGTCACGAACCGGACTTGAGCAGCCTGATTGTCCGGTTGGTCACCGGGGGAGCGAACATGTCGATGACGCTGAAGAAGGGAGGCCTCGTGAAGCTGATTGTCACCACGCTTCGGCCCAGCCGGTGCGCCGTGCTGGAGTGGTCAGCGCCTCCAGGTCAATTGGCTCGAATCCGATAGGCTGCGCACCAGCCATCGCGCGGTGGAGCGGGTTGGGCGGGGTTAGCCGTATCTATTCAGTTTCGAAGGCGAGCGCACGCGCCCTCGCGTGCCATGGTCGGCGCCCTCGCCGACCACAAAGGTGCCATCGAAACAACCACCGTTCAGTGACCGTCTGGCGCCACCCTTCTGATCGGCGAGGCGCCGGTCGGAACACGCGAGGGCGCGTGTGCTCCCCAATTTCGACCGCATGGCTTAGTGGTCCATTTCATAAATACGCTCACGTTCGCGGCAAGGGATTTTTCGGCCAGACGAGGCGCGAGCGACGAGCATATCCCGAAGTGGATCTGTAAGGAGCAAGCAACGAAGTCTGGCGAAAAAGAACTGCCGCCCTTCGG
>VHCZ01000092.1 GCA_016871535.1 Verrucomicrobiota bacterium | reverse complement strand
ACGGCGCGGGGAGGGTCGTGGTTGTATGATGGCCGTTTCTGCCGTTCGGCCAACCGCGATGATTATTTCAAGTCGAGCCGTTGCAGCGACCTTGGTTTTCGCGTCGTGCTGGCGCCGTTGCGTCCGTAACGGCTCCGGCAGTTCAGGAGCCGAGCTCGGAGACAACCGCAGATGGACGCGGATGAACGCAGAGGAATCGCTCAGCGCATAACGGGGCAGCGCCCTATCCTCGATGGCCCGGTGTCGGAACAGGCCTCCCGCGCTTTGGCGATGACCGCAGTAAAGTTGCGGAAGTCGGTGTATTCGAGCACGCGGTCGACGGGCCGCATACTGGACGGCACACGGCGAATTTCATTTATGGCGACGCTCCTCAGACCCACGCCGGAACGTGCCGCCAAGCCGTCCGCAACTGCTTGTCCAGGGCCATGCAATTCGGCTCTTTGGTCATCAGGAAGCGCCAGTATTTCCGGGAGTGATTCATGTGCGCCGTGTGGCAAAGCTCGTGGATGAAGACGTAGCGAACCAGGGCGGGCTGGAGGAACAGCAATTTCAAGTTCAGGCTGATCGTTTTGTGCCGGGAGCAACTTGCCCAGCGGGTCTTCTGCATCTTCACGGTCGCCCGACCAAATGGCAGGCTGACTTCCCGGCTGACATCCCGCAACCACGTCACCAGTGAATCGTGGCAGCGCCGGGACAGCCAACGCTTGAGCGCCAATTTGCACTCTCGCTCGTCCTCGGTATTGCCGGTCACGACCAAACGGTCGTTGCTCACCCGGCGCACTACCGCCCACCGGGCTTTCGCCTCCCGATACTCAACCCGCCAATCCTCACCAATCGCAGGGAGCGTGATGTGATCCGGCAGTTTGCCAGGCGGTTCTGGCTCGAAAAATTTCCGGTGCTCCTCAAGCCGCTGGTGCGTGCTCTCGATCCAACGCTTCTTGCGTTGCAGCACTGCCGGGATGCGAGTCTGGTCAAATCCCCGTGGCACGACGACCTCCAGCCCGTGCTTCACGGTCATCTTCAGCCGAACGTGTCGGGCCTTGGGGCTGATCCGCACGACGTATTGCATAAGCGCGAAGCTCACGAACCTCCCTTCGGGCCTTTGCCGACGTGGCGTGCCCGCTTGAGCAGCTTGATGCACCGATCCACGAAGTCCTTGCCCTTGCCGTGCAGTGCGAGGTTGCCGAACTTCCCGGCCAGCAAGATCGTGAACTCCCGATACAGCGTGGTGTCCACGTCCTCCTTCTGAAACCAATTCGGAAAGCAGAACTCGTCCGCCTTGGCCAATATGCCATCGGCCACGTCGTCGGCTGCGCCCGCCTTGGCAGCGGCAACTTGCGCTCCTCGGTCAGCCGGACAACTTCCTCCGCCAGCTTCGAGAGTTCAGCGATCAACGCAATGCCCGCCAATGTGCCCTGGCGCTTGTTGCTGACGATCTGTTTGAGCCGCTCGCTCAATGGTTGATAATCCTCGTCCTCACCCAGCCGGATTTTCAACTCCGCCGCCAGCATGGCCTCGATGTCGAGCGCCTTGGCATCGGGCGGTTCATCCTTGAGCTTCGACAGATATTGCTCGTTGAGTTCGTAGGTCGGGAAGTCCTTCTTCAACTCCTCCATCGAGACATTCTGCCGGATCAACTCCCGTGTCTTCGCTCCATCCTCGGCGCTGATCTCGAATCGCTCTGCCGGATAAAATTTCTTCCGATACGCCATCCACATCTTTGTCAGCCAGGCATACTCTCGTTCGTAGTCAGCCAAGAACTCGTCCGGCTGCAACGCCTCGTAGAGGATGCGGACGTTGCGATACAGTTCCTCGAACTTGTCTCTGGCGGGTTCGTTCTGGTTCAGGAACGTCAGCGCCTTCATCAACGACTCGTAGCTGCCGGTGCGATCAACCTCTTTGAACAAATCGGACAGCAGCCCGATCTCCAGCTTGAACCGCTCCCGCAGCAACGAGAACGGATACGCAATCGTGCCCAGTTCGTTTTTGTCGAAGTTCAGCGCCTCGTTCAGATTCTCGAACACGCCGAAGTAATCAATCACCAGACCGCCCCGACCCTGCGTGCCGTCATCACCCCAGCCGTTCTTCAATTCGTTGTAGGGCCGGTTTACCCGTGCGATCGCTTGCAGCAGCGTGTGGTTGCGCAGGCCCTTGTCCAAATAAAGCGTTTGCAGAATTGGCGCATCGAATCCGGTCAACAGCATGTCGCACACGATGAACAACTCGACTTTGCGGAAGCGGTTCTCCGGCTTGGCCAATTCCTCTGCCTTGTCCGGTTTCGGTTTCTTGAACTCGTCAATCGCCTTCTTCCGGGCCGCATCGCCCAGATAATGCGCCTTGATGAGTTCGCCGTCTTCCTTCGGCGCTTCTGAGAAAATACACAGGCTGACTTCCGAGCCGAGCAACGTGTCGAGCGCAGCCTTGTAGAGCACGCACGTCTCTTTGTCGTAGCAGGCCAGCATCGCCTTGAACCCGTTGGGCTGGACGTGCTGCTTGAAATGCTCTGCCACGTTCGGCGGCGATCTGGGCGATGCGATCCGGGTGTTTCAAAATCCGGTCGAGTTTCGCTTCCTGCGTCTTCAACGCATTGCGCTCGCCGGGTGACAGGTGGGCGAGCAGCTTTTCAAACTGCTCGTCCAGCGCCTTGCCCCACACCTTCCAATCCGTCATGCGAGGCTGCCAGCGGATCGGCACGGTCGCCTTGTCACGCAGGGCATCGGCGATGGAGTAACGATCCATGTAACGCTCGAAAATCTCGTGTCCGGCCACGTCCTTGCCCTGTTCCTGGCCGAACGCCACGGGCGTATTGCGGTCGTCCAGTTCGAGCGGCGTGCCGGTGAAGCCGAACATCGAGGCGTTCGGCAACAGTTTGCGCATCCCAATGGCGAGGTCGCCCTATTGCGTGCGATGCGCTTCGTCCACGAGCATGACGACATCCGGGCGTTTGATCTCGATGGCATCCCGCCAGTCAAACTTGTGCATGATCGTGAGCACGATGCCCCGGTAGCCATCGCCCTCGCTCAACAACTTCAACAGGTCATCTTTGCTCTCGGCGATCCGGCAGTTCTGCGTGTTCGTCTGCACGAATTGCTTCACCATCTGATCCTGGAGTTGGTCACGATCCACCACGATGATGATTGTGGGCTGGCCCAGGAGATTCCACAGCTTGCGGGCGGCAAACAGCATCGTGAGACTTTTGCCCGATCCCTGCGTGTGCCACACGATGCCACGTCGCCAGCTTCGATCTGCGCCCAACTTGATTGCACGCTCGACGAGCTTGTTGGCCGCCCGGAATTGCTGGTAGCGGGCGATCTTCTTCACCGTCTTGCCTTCCTCGGTCTCGAACACAATGAAGTTCTGAATCAGATCGAGCAAGTTGCGCCGGTCGAGCAGGCCATACACACCGCACTTCATCTCCTCGAACTCCGGGATCGAGTGCGGGGCAGGATCACGCCACTGCTGCCATTTGTGGAACGGCACGCCCGGCACGCCGTAAAACATCTTCAACTCATTGATGCCGCAGCAGAAGGCGTTCGAGTAATAAAGCTGCGGCACGTCCCGCAGGTAATCGCCCGTCTGCTTTGCACCTTCACGCCATTCAATGTGATCGTCACGGGTGGTCGTCTTGGCTTCCGGGTTTACGACCGGGATGCCGTTGATGAACAACAGCGCGTCCGTCCGCCTTCGATTCCTGCCCTCCACCCAGAATTGATTCGTCACCAGCCAGTCATTGTTCTCGATGTTCGTGTAATCAATCACCGTGATCGGCTGGTAAGGCTCATCGGAGGCGAACTGAAAGGTCTTCTCGTTCCTCATCCAATGCAGCCATTCCTGGTTGTCCGTCTCCTTGCGCAATTGGAAGACGATGCGGTCGGCCCGGTCGTCGTCAGTGATGAACTTGGGATTCAGTTCCTTGAGCTTCTGCCGAAGGATTGGGAGCAATAAAACTTCCCGCTCGTCATAGACGCCCGTGGCGGGATCGGTGCGGTATTTCTTGATGACCTGCTGCTGGTTCTCGTAGCGCCAGCCGAGTTCCGGCGTGCGCAGCCATTTCAGGATCGGGTTCTCGACGGTGCGGGCCTCGGTGAATGGCGTGGATTGCGGCGGCATGGTCAATCCTCCGTTCGGTGTTCGCGCTTCCGTGTTTCTTTCCGCTGCAACGTCTGCTGTTCCAGCCGCGCCCGCGCCAGCCGCACGGCGTCGTGGAGTTTCTGTTCCAGCACTTTCTTCGGCGGCAACTCGGTCAGATACTCCGCCACACGGATGCCCCGCGCCGCCAGTTCAAACACCTCGATGCGCTCGTCCGACTTCTCCGCGCACAGGATCAGCCCTATCGGCTCGTCTTCGCCCGGACGCATCTCGTGCTTCTTGAGCCAGCGCAGATAGAATTCCATCTGACCCACGTCGCCGGGGGCGAATTTCCCGAGTTTGAGGTCAATGACTACCAGCCGTCGTAGCCGGCGATGGTAGAACAGCAGGTCGAGGTAGAAATCCTCGCCGTCCACCACGATGCGCTTCTGTCGCGCCAGGAAGGCGAAGTCGCTCCCCAGTTCCACCAGGAACGCCTCCAACTCCCGCAGGATGGCCGTCTCCATGTCCTTCTCCGAATACGCGCCTTTAAGACCGAGGAAATCTAGGAAGTAAGGATCGCGGAACACCAGGTCGGGCGTCAGCTTGTCCTCCTCGCGCAACTGCTCCAACTCCATCTTCGCCAGCTTGCCCGGTTTGCGCGACAGCGCCGTCCGCTCGTAAAGCATCCCGCCGATCTTCTTCCGCAGCGTCCGCACGCTCCACCGCTCGATTCGGCACATCTCCGCGTAGAAGTCCCGTTGCAGATGTTTTTTGAGCGGCAGCAACTCCACGAAATGCGACCAGCCCAATTGTTGCGACAGTGTCGCAACAATTCGCGCATCGGGAAAACCTTCTGCCAACTGAACCATCCGCGTCAGATTGAATCGGCTGAATCCCGGTCCAAACTCGCCGACCAATTTTGCAGACAGTGTCTGCAAAATCTCCTCGCCGTAGCCCGCCCGCTTCTCTCGCAGCACATCCTGGCGAATCCGCTGGCCGATTTTCCAATAGAGCATCACCAGCGCGGCGTTCACTCCACGCGCCACCGTCTGCCGCGCCGTCACGATCAGTTCCCGTACGTCCGTCAGCAACACGCCCGGCTCTGTGCCCGGCTTTCGGACCAGTGATTTGGTCGGTTTGGCGCTCATGCTCGGGGTCACGGTATCAAGCCGCGGGGGCTGAGGCAGCGGGATTCCCCCGACGCGCCGGGAAAATCCTGGATGGCGGGCGATTCGGAATTGTGCCGACGCGTCGGCAAGATCGGACGGCGCGGGCCTCGGTGAATGGCGTGGATTGCGGCGGCATGGTCAGGTCTCCATCTTCACTCGGACTTTCCCCGTCATCAGGTTTTGCAGCAGTGAGGTCTTCAACTTGCGGAGAGCCTCGATTTCACGCTCGACTGCGGCGATGTTGTCGTCGGCAGTCCTCAACAACGAAACAATCTCCTCCTGCTCATCCTTCAGTGGCAGCGGCAACTCGTGTCTGCGAATTTCTCGTTGACCAATCTTCCAGAGTCCACTGCCTGAAACCGCTTTTGATTGCAGCCGCCGCAGGAAACCTTGCGACTGCCAGAGTAGAGGCAAGTATCCTTCCACCAATTTCTCCAAGCTGTATGGAATCTTGATGAGCAAGTCCGAAAACACACAACCTGGCGGAGGTTCATCAACCAACAGCGCACCTGCGGCTACATAATCACGATTGCCGTTGCCACGAAGCACGTAGAAATCACCCCGCTTAGCCAAGATGTCGTTGATCGGCTCGCAATCCAAGTCAACGTAGGTCACAAATCTTGGATTACAGCGCCCGTCATTGAAGCAACTCGCATTGAGAATCGGTGTCCCTGGTGGATTGGGACGTGATTGAGGAGAAACACCGTTGTAGATTCTCTCCGCCATGAGGGATTGAACGGTAACGACATTCCACCCCACAGGAATCTCACCGACCTTGGTCTTTTTGAACTTGGTGTGCCGCCCCGGAATCCCTCGTGCGAAAAGCTGCTGCATCAATGCGGTCTTGAGTCGCTGCGCTGCCACGACCTTGCTTTGTGTTGCGTCAATCGCCGCATTGGCGAGACGCACCATGTCCACGATTGCCCGCTGCTCGTCTGGCTGTTTGGGGAAACGCACTGGCAATTTCTTCACCGCTCCCCAACAGAAATTCGCCAGGCCGGTGGTTTGTTGGGAGGTTTTGCTGAACGTCTCGTGGACGTTGTGGATTTTGAGCCAGAGCGATAAAAAGCTGGGTAAGAGTTCCGCTGGATTCTTAGCCGCAATGCCCATCAGGAAAGAAGCGAAGACCATTTTGCGGTTTTCCTCAATGAGCACAGAATCCCCAATGCGGTTGGGATTCCCGTTCGATCCAACAAACAGAATCCAGTCCTTGCTAACCGCAGATTCCTTCAGCGCCTCCTCAGTGACACCACGTAGATGAAGCAGATCACTCAAATCGAGACGCTCGCCGATATTGGGGATGCGGATAACCGGCACGGTATCGTGAGATTCCTTCTGTGATTCCTGTTCCTTTTCCCAGGTGTGCCCACGCTTGCGGATGGAGACGCTGCGCAGCTCACGCTGTTCCCACCCGGTCGGTAGATCGTTGTCGTAAACAGGACGCATCCTAAAACTCGAATTTGATTCCGCTCTTGCTCAGTGATGTTTGGAGTGCTCCAAGGACTTTCTTGCTGCCCTTCAATGCTTCTCGCATTTCAGTGACGGCCATGTCCACTGGGATTTCTTCCTCTGGGTCAAAGGTGTCCACGAAGCGGGGCATGTTCAAATTGAACTCGTTCTCCTCGATCTCAGGACGCTCGGCCAAAACGAAGCATCGTTTCGCTTGCTCCGGGTCGGCGCAAATCCGGGCCAGGTCTGCCGCCGCTTCTTTCACCTGGGCTACGTGCCGGTCGGCGTGAGCATTGATCTCGGCCAGTCGCTCGGTGCGCTCCTCATCCAGCTTGGTCAATTCCTTCACTGCTCGCTTCACTTCAGCAGTGCGCTCCTTGATGCGGTCTTTGGCCTCCTTGGTCTTTGCACGAAGCTCGGTCTTGGCTGCCTGAAGCTTCTCTTTTGCCTCACGCATCTCATCACCGGATTTCTTCCCGGCCTGCGTCTCCAGATTCGCCACTTCATCCAGCAGCGACTTCAGCGATCCAAAATTGAGATCGTTCTTGTCCGGCGCTTCGCTCCACTTGGCGAAATCTGCCGCCTCCAACTGGGCCAGTTCCTCTTTCAATTCCGGCAGCGGTTCGATCACTGGATCGTAGGCTTCATGGATGTCCTTTAGCGCAGCCTGACGCTCGGCTTCGATGTCGCCCAGCTTCTTGGTCAGGATGCGGACTTCCTCCAGGTACACGTCGCTGATGCGTTTGAAAAACAGGAGGGCGAAAACATAGCCGCGAAACTCGGAGTGGTCCACGTTGCCACGCAAGATATCGGCGGCTTTTTCGAGAAAGCTGTCGAGTTCCCCTTGAGTCAGGCGACGGACGGGGCGGGTTCTGATGCCATTCCTCAGTTTGGCTGCGAAGTTCGTCATTGTTAGGAGCGAACAATAGCCACGTGGTTAAGTGAAATGCGAGCAAGCGTTTCGGTTCAACTCGCGGCGATGCGGACGGCGGCGGATTGGAACTCCAGCAACGTCCCGCGCATATCGGCAGGAATGGAGAATTCGGACAGCCCTGCACGGGCTTCCTCGGCCAGGTGATAAGCCATCTTGACATGAATCCAGTAAGGCGGACTTGAATCGGGGCACGCGCCCAGTTTTAGTCAATGACCTGAAAGGACTTGAGTGAGGGGCGTGGTCAACCCGCCTGGTGAAATTGGCTGTGGCGCTTGAAAAGCTTGCCCGTCTCGTTTCTTTCGGCAAAAGACCGCAGCCTTCAGGCTGCTTCAGCGCACTCTCCGCGGGCGAGCGTTGAAGCGGGCTAAAGGCCACGGTCCGAAGAGACGGTTCACGGGAAGCTTCGAGTCGTCAGAAGACCGGCTGCGCGGCAGCGCAGCCCTACCGGCCCATCTCAACTCAGGACTGAAAGCCGCTTAGATCGTATTCCAGTTTTTCGTTGGTCCGCATCATTTCGTCCCAGGTGACTTCGCGGCGCTGGTACGCGGCGGCGCGGCCCAGGATCGTCGTAAGATTGCTGCGCACGCTCGGCGCCACGGTGGGATTGGAATAATCGCCACTGGTAATCTGATCGTAAAAGCAGGCGATGTTGCGGACGGCGCCGTCGGCGTAGAGATTGCCGGTCGAGCCGCCGACGAACGGCGCCTTGCCGGTGATGGCGACGTTGCCGCCGTAATGGGTGTCGATGGTTCCATTCGTTCCGTAAATCCGGCATTGAATGTCTTCCCAGCCTGCGCCGACTTGCTTGGAACAAAAAGTCAAAACCACGTCTCCCGGATAATTGAAAATCACCGCGAAATGATCCCAGCACGTGCCGATCAACTCGCGCGCTTTGCCGCCCGTGCCCGTGGCTCGAAGCGGCGCCGCATTGAGAATCCAGGAAGCGACGTCCAGCGCGTGGATGTTCTGTTCGGTGATCACGTCGCCGGAGAGAACTCGGTCCAACGCCCAGGCGCGCAGCCATAAATCCTTGCTGCTCGGAGCGGCTCGGAGCTTCGCGTCGAGATTGGAGAACATGAGGCTTGTCTGATAAGTGGCCTCGCCGCAGACGAGGCGTCCGATGTCGCCGCGATGCACCCGCTGGATCGCTTCCTGATAAAGCGCATGGGCGCGCGTCTGGAAATCCACCAGGAAGACGCGCTTTTTGCCCGCGGCCTTTTGTCCACTGTCCGCGATGCTCTGGCAGCCGGGAATGTCCACGGCGATCGGTTTGGCCAGATACACGTGGCAGCCGGCGTCCACCGCCGCCGCCGCTTGTTCCGGGTGAAAGTAAGGCGGCGTCTGGATCACAATCGCGTCCAACTTTTGTTCGAGCAAACGGCGGTATCCGGAAAGGCCCGTGTAACGCCGCGATGCCGGCACCTGGAATTTCTCGCCGACCGAATCGACGCGATCCTGGAAATAGTCCGCCACCCCCACCAGATTGTAGCCGCCGTGTTTTTGGAAGAGGTTGGCGATCCAAGTGCCGCGGCCGCCGCATCCGATCAGGCCCCAGGTGATTTTGGAATTGGCTTCGGCGCCGAAGGCCAATTCAGGTTTGAGAATCGTAAACGAAAGCCCGGCGGCTCCGGTGCCGGCCATGAATTCGCGGCGAGAGAGTTCGCGTGACGAGTGGGTTCGAGCTTCATTGTTTTGCTCTGGCATAAGGAATCCTTTGTTTTCCTGTTCTCCTCAATCTGGAGGTTCGGAGCGGGGCAAGAATTGATTTGAGTCAAGGCGGAGGCGCAAACGCGGCGGCCCAATCGCTGTTGTTGAAGAAAGAACAGACACTGACGATTGCGCTTGGAATTCTCCCTCTCTTCCCTGCGAAGGGAGGAGAGGGGCGGGGAGAGGAGGGACGTCCTCATAGCGCTTCCCCCTCTCCTCGATCCTCTCCCCACTCGCGCCTCGCGGGGAGAGGAAGAAGATCTGAAACTTCCCATGACCAGCCGTGATAGAGTTTTAGCCCATCTGCAAGGGCGCCCGGTCGATCGGTTGCCGTTCATGCCGATCACGATGCAATTTGCCGCCGCGCAAATCGGCGCGCGCTACCGCGAATATTCGACGGATTATCGCGTGCTGGTGGAGGGTCAGATTCGCACTGCCGAAAAGTTTGGATTCGATTACGTCAACACCATGTCCGATCCTGCGCGTGAAGCGGCGGACTGCGGCGCGGCCGTGCAATTCTTCGATGACCAGCCCGCGGCGCTCGTGGAGGACCAGGCCTTGCTGGCGGACAAAACGGCGCTGAACCGATTGAAGATTCCGGATCCGCTGAGCGGCGGGCGGATGCACAACGGAATTCAGGCCCTCGCGTTGTTCAAGGAAAAGGTTGGCCGCGAAAAAATCATCGAGGGTTGGGTGGAAGGGCCGTGCGCGGAGGCGGCGGACCTGCGCGGCATCAACACCCTGATGCTCGACTTCTACGACGACCCGGCGTTCGTGCGCGATCTGTTTGAGTTCGTCGTCGAAATGGAACTGCGCTTTGCCCGCGCCCAAGTCGCGGCCGGCGCGGACATCATCGGGCTGGGGGACGCCGCCGCGTCGCTCGTTGGGCCTCAGATTTACGCCGAGTTTATCTGGCCCTACGAGAAAAGACTGGTCGGAGGAATTCAGGCGTTGGGTGCGGCGGTGCGGTTGCACATTTGCGGCAACACGCGATTTTGCTTGCAGGGCATGGGCAAGCTGGACTGCGAAATCGTGGATCTGGATTCACTTTCGCCGCTTTCCGACGCGCGCGCCGCCATGGGGCCGGACCAAATTCTCCTCGGCAATATCAATCCGGTGACCGTGCTGCGCGATGGCGACGCGGGGTTTGTGACGGCGGCGATCTCCGAATGCCACCGGCAAGCGGGCAGCCGTTACATCGTTGGGGCCGGCTGCGAGGTGCCTCGGGACACACCGCCAGAAAACTTGCGCGCCCTGGCCGATTACGCAGGAACTCCGGCCTCTCAGTTGGGTTAAGGGTCTGTGCAAAAATAAATTCCGGTTTTGCTGGAGGCGATTTCGCTTTCTGGCGGGGCACGACGAAGGAGCATAGCCAGGGCTCTGCGACTGAGGAGAAACGAAGCCAGAAATCCCGAAGAAGACGGCTGATTCAGGGCTGATTCCTGCCACTTCGCAAGGGGACTGCCGACGACCTCAATGAAATCGATGCCGAAGCGCGTCTCCGTCATGGAGACTCAACCGTCCCTTCGGGACTCGAATTCCTGGCGACGCCATCCCAGCCTTGAAGGGCTGGGCTATTGTCGATTCTCCCTTCGGGAGATAGAGCGTCATTCGTTCCCGTCGGGCTTGTTGGACTGCGCGGAAAATGTCCAAACTCCAAAGGCAGGCTGGAAGCCTGCCCTACGTTCGCGCATTGAAACCTCGCCGTTACGTTTTTGACCTGGGCAGTTGGCGCCCCTACTCTCGTCGCAATGCGCATCTGGGCTCCTGTCCTGCTCGTCTTTCTGAGCGGATTCGCCATCATGGTTCTGGAAATCATCGGCGCGCGATTCCTGGCCAAAGATTTTGGGAGTTCGTTCTACGTCTGGGTCAGCCAGATTGGAATCATCCTGGCCGCGCTGGCGCTGGGCTATGTGGCCGGGGGATGGATCGGTGACCGTTATCCGCGCGCCTCGTTGCTGGCCTGGCTTCTATTTCCCGCCGGAGCTTTCACGGGTCTCATTCCCAACTTCGCGCCGCGTGTGATTGATGCGATCATCTTCCGCCATCCGGAGGATCAGACCGTGCCGTTGATCTGGCAAAAGCTCGACCCGGCGCTGGGCAGTCTGCTCATCTTCCTCCTGCCGTGTTTTGTGCTGGCGACCTTGCCGCCGTTCATCATTCGGCTCTCGGCGAAGGATGTCGGTCACGTTGGAAAAATCAGCGGACTGATCTACGCGGCGAGCACGGTCGGGAGCATTGCCGGAGTGTTCGTGTCCGGTTACATCTTGATCGATGTGATGAACCTGACGAACATCTTTCGGGCGACTGGGGGGCTGACGATTTTGGTCGGCGCCGGTTGTTTTGCCCTGGATCGGTGGGGGAAGCAGGGATAGCGCTTCAGTTGGAGAGCCGGAATGAACGCGAATCAGCGCCAATCCAAATCTGGCTGTCGCTTTCACACGTTTTCCTTGCGCGCATTCGTGTGGATTGGCGTTCATTCCCGGTTTGACTTATTAACTAATCCACCGATTCCGGAAACATTTTTGCCCGCCCTTGCATCTACACTTCCATGAATCGCTCACGGCTCAGAGCTTGTTTTGGAAGGTGGGGCAGACAGCTTGTCTGCTGGTTGACCGTGTATCCTGCTCCCGTTCTTCGGGCGGCAGGATGCCGCCCGAACTGGCAGGCTGGAAGCCTGCCCTACATTTTGTGTTGGCTCACCTCGTCGCTGTCACCGCTGTCTGCGAAGGCGGCGGTCGTCCTCGAAATCACTTCGCCTTACCACCACATCCGGGTTGTGGATAACCAGGGCATTCGCACGCTGAGTTTCGATCAATCCCAGGAATCCCGAATGTCGCTGGCCAATCCCCTCGCGGGCCACTTTCAATACACGGAATTTTTCCACATGCCGTGGCTGTGGAATCCGAGCCTGACGAATGTGCTCATGATCGGGCTGGGCGGCGGGAGCATCCAGCGCGCTTACCAGCATTACTATCCGCAGGTGAACATCGACACGGTGGAGCTCGACCCTTCCGTGCTCGAGGTTGCCAGAAAATACTTTTTCGTCGCCGAAACTCCTACACACAAAGTGCACATCTCCGACGGCAGGATCTTCCTGCGCCGGACCCAAAAGAAATACGACGCGATCATTCTGGATGCCTACAAATCCGGCCGCTACGGCTCGTACATTCCGTATCACCTGGTCACGAAAGAATTCTTCGAAATCGCGCGCGACCGCCTCACGGACAACGGCGTCGTGGTCTATAATGTCATTGGGACGCTGCAAGGCTGGCGGGCGGATATCCTGGGTTCGGTTTACAAGACGCTGAAGGCAGTCTTCCCGCAGGTTTATCTTTTTCCTGCCACGGACAGTTGGAACATCGTGGTCGTGGCCAGCCAAAACCCGTTGCCCATTACGCAGCCCTACGCAGTGCAGCGGGCGGAAGAGTTGGCGGCCGAACGCCGCGTCACGATGCCCACGTTCAAGGCCCGGGCCGCGGCTTTGCTGCCCAAGGTTCCGCCGACGAGCCTGCGCGCCCAGGTCTTGACGGATGATTATGCGCCGATCGACGGACTGCTCGCGCGCGCGCCCACGGCGGCTGACCGGCGCTCCAACCGGCGCAACCTTGGCTCGGACTCCGCTTTGCCGGGCAATTCAAAGGGGAGCAAGGTTCCACAGTAATTCTGGAAAAGATTCTGGTCATTCAATTGAGCCGGATGGGCGATCTCGTCCAGACGCTGCCGCTTTTGCAGCGCCTGGAAACCGGCACGCGAGAGCGAGAGATCACGGTGGTCTGCTTGCGAGAGTTCCGCGTTATTCTCGAAGGCCAGCCGTGGCATGACCGGCTTATTGCCGTGGAGTTGGCCGAGGTTCGCAAGCTGTGCGACAACACCCCTCGTCAAGACTCTCAGCGCTGGCTGCCCTTCAAAGACTGCCCCGAACTTGCCGAGTCCTACGACCACGTCGTTAATTTGACGCACGACGAAGCCAGCGCCGTGCTTTGCGAGAAGATTGCGGCGAGCCAAAAGTCCGGTCGCATCCACACGCTCCCAAACGAAATTCGGTTGCGGGGTGATTGGGCGAAGTATCTCTTCGCAGCGGTCAGAAATCGGAGGCAGAATCTTTTCAATCTGGTGGACATTTACCTCGGCATGGGAAGATGCCTGGGCCTTCCGAACTTGCGTATGGCTCATGAACCAGGTAGGGACGGATTCCACTCCGTCCCTGACTTTTTCGCCCCATCGACCAAAACAGATTCCAGGGACGCGGTGGAACGCATCCCTACCCAGTTCATGGGAAGTTCCCAGGAGCTTACCGGGCGCGTCGGGCCTCGCGCAGCGTGGCTTGACTTCAAAGTGGAGGCGGCCGCAGAAACTGAAGCTCGCACGCTGCTGCGACAGCACGGATCCGCCGGGAAGGGGTTGCTCGTCGGTCTGCAAATGGGAGCGAGCGATTTGCGCCGCGCCTGGCCGATCGAAAACTTCGCCTCACTCTCCCGGTTGCTGGGTGTGAATCCAGGCTTGGAGATCGTCCTCTTTGGCAATCCAAAGGAAGCGGAATTGGGGAAAGAATTTCTGCGGTTGGCAAACGGACCGGTCGTCAACCTGATCGGCCGGACCGAAGTCCGACAACTCCCGCCGCTGCTGAAGGCGTGCGATCTTCTCATCAGCAACGATACCGGCCCGATTCATATCGCCGCGGCGGTGGGCACTCGAGTGCTGGGGTTGTATTTCTCGACCGCTTACTTTGCGGAAACCGCGCCTTACGGCGAAGGCCACGTTGTCCTCCAGGCGGAACGCGAACCGACCCAAACGAAATCTCCCGAATTCGCAGCCGCTTCAGCGAACCTTCTGCCGGTTGAAACGGTTGCCGCGGCCGCTCTGAAGATGATGGGCGTTGCCAGCGATTGGCCTTCACCTCGGCCAGGGCTGGGCCTTTACGAAGCCCGGTTACTGTCCAACGGCACGCTGATTTACGCGCCGGCCGGGGAAACCGCGGCGCAGCAAGAGTATCTGGCGGCGTTGACAAATCGATTGATGTGGGAGCAGGCGTTCGAGCTGGAGACGGACACCGCTTTCGTCACGGAACTGTTTTCTCGCAGCCAAGCGCTGCAGGGATTCCAGGACCAGTTGGCCGATTATCGCCAGGCGTTGCAGCGCATGCGGTGTTCTTTTTCGAATGGAGTCGCACTCGCGCGCCAAATGATGGAAGCGGCGGCTTCAGGAACTTCCGGGGCGGACCCGGCTGCGGCGCTGCACGATCGCCTGGCCCAAACGGTGAAGGAGATTTCCGGGCTGGGCGAGCGGTTCGGGCTGCTGGCGGACTTTTTCCATTACGAAATCATGGACCTGGATTTTTTGCCGCGGCCCGCGCTCGCGCAAGAATTGGCGCGCAAGTTCAAGAAGCTGGAGCAACTTTCTCAAAACTTCCTGGAGACGCTGGATCGCATCACCGGGCTGGCCTCGTAGCGCGGATTTTCTCGTCCTCGTCCTCGTCCTCGTGAAACCGAGGACGAAGGACGAGTGCGAGGACGAGGACGAACGAAGAGCACAAAGGGTTAGTTGACTTCACTGCCGTTTGTGGAAACTCTGCTCACGAGAGCGCAAGCTTGAGGTCACCGCGAAGCAATCCAACAACCCAGACCAACGTGCGCGCAGCAAACCAGCGTTCGTTTGCCGCAGATCCGGCAGTGCCGGGCCCACGGAGAATTTGCCGCCGGGACGCGGCGTTCACGCTCATCGAACTTCTGGTGGTTATCGCCATTATTGCGATCCTGGCTTCACTCCTTTTGCCCGTCCTCGGCAAGACCAAAGCGAAGGCACAGGGAATCCAATGTTTAAGCAACTTGAAGCAGTTGGGCCTGGCCTGGGTCTTATACGCGGACGCGCACAGCGATCAGGTGCCGCCCAATGCCAACGACACCACGGACACTCGCCTCAGTTGGGTCGCGGGTTGGCTGACGCTGGATGGCGGCAACAACGCCGGACATCCAGGGCCGAACAATCCGGACAACACAAACCAGCTTTTCCTGCGCAACAGCCTGCTTGCTCCCTACGGCACGGACGCGCTCGGCATCTGGAAATGTCCGGCGGACAAATCGCAGAGCACCATCGGCGGCAAGCGCTACCCGCACGTGCGGTCGGTGTCGATGAACAATTGGGTGGGCGACTACGATCCGCGCACCGGCCAGGAGAATCCCGCCTCGACCCTGGGATACACCCGGATCCGAAAGATGTCCGATATGACCGATCCGCCGCCGGCGAAGACTTACGTGATGCTCGACGAACGCGCCGACAGCATCGGCAACGGCTATTTCAACGGCGCGGGCGGTTTGAACTTCGCGGATGGGCATTCGGAAATCCACCGCTGGCGCGACGCGCGCACGCAACCGATTTATCAGCCGGACTTCCATCTAACCGTGTGGCCGCCGAAACCATCGCCGAACAACGCAGACATCGGCTGGCTGCAGGAACGGGCGACGGGAAGGAAATGATGGCACGCGCGTTCCATGAACCGGGCAGGGACGGATTCCACTCCGTCCCTGACCTTACTCTGCGATCAGAAAGACAATTTCAGGGACGCGGTGGAACGCGTCCTTACTGGTTCATGGGTCGTGCGCACGGCTCGAAGGCCGCAGAAGCTTCCCCTGAACACGACGGTAGGGCTGCGTTGCCGCGCAGCCGGTTTTCAGTCGATTCGGCGGCGCAGCAGCACCGCCCTGCCAAGTTTGGGCACACCGGCTTCACGCTCATCGAACTGCTGGTCGTCATCGCCATCATTGCGATCTTGGCTGGGATGCTGTTGCCGGCGCTGGGAAAGGCCAAAGCCAAAGGCCAGCAGATCGCGTGTTTGAGTAATTACCGCCAGCTCCAGCTTTGTTGGCAGATGTACGTCGATGATTACAACGACCTGTTGCCGCCGAACGCGACCACCAGCGGCGGCGGCCGGGAAGGGTTCAGCGCGACGACGGAGACGTGGATTCAAGGCAACGCCTGGACCGACACCACGAGCAGCAACATCGAACACGGCGTGCTCTTCCCCTACAATCGCTCGACCAAGATCTACAAATGTCCGGCGGATCGCTCCACCGTGCGCGATGAAGGGAAGATTCCACGCTTTCGCACGGTGGCGATGAACATGTTCATGAATCACATCCCCGACCCGCGCGATCAAACGTGCTGGCACCGGCTGTCGCAGATCAAAGATCCGCCCCCGGCCAAGGCGTTCGTCTTTATCGACGAACACGAGCACAGCATCGACAACGCCCGCTTTTTCCTGGCGATCCCGGAAACCTGGCGCTGGATCGATTTTCCAGCCACGCGGCATAACAACGGTTGCGTGCTGAGTTTCGCCGATGGCCATTCCGAATTGTGGCGCTGGCAGGAGCCGGTCACGATTCAGATCGGCAAAATGAAACCGTGGATTCAAGGCCCGTCCGGCGTCCCCGGCACAGACCGCGATCTCCGGCGCATCCATGAATCGATTCCGGTGCCGCCGGTGAGATAGAGAGAAGGCGGCGTGCCCCGAGTCAGCGGCAGAACATCACAGCCCAAAGCCCCGCCGAACTCGCCGACTACCATTTCAACTCGTGATATTCGCCCGGGCGCATTGAATCCACCGCGGCGGTGATTTCTGCGATGTGGCGTTCTATTTGCGGCCAACGTGTGGTCGGCAGGACCAAGAAGGACAACCGTCGGCCAGTGAGATTCTGCTGATAACGCAAGTTCTGATCCGTGGTGATGAATAGTTCAAAACCTGCATTCTCAACTGCTGCGAGTAACTCGCCGTTGTCCAGAGTTGACCAACCGTGCTCGTAAACTGTGGCGACGTCATGTCCGGCGAGAAACTGTCGCAACGGGGCCGGTGTGCTTTGGTCGAACAGGGTGCGCATCGTCGCCGAGAGCTTTTCAGGCGACAGCCAAACTTTTCTCGGCGTGAGCCAACACGGCCAGCGCTTGTTCACGCGTTACGCCTGGAAACCACTTTAAGAAATCCCCCACGCTGGCTCCCTCTTCCAGGTTTTCGAACAGCGCGCGCACGGGAACGCGTGTGCCTTTGAAAAGCCAGGCTCCACTCACGCGTCCAGGGTTTCGTTCCACCGCCGGACATTGGCTCCAATCGAGCATGACCAGAGGTTAGACGTTGCTCGCCGGCCCGTCCAGCCCTGTGAAGGAAATCCGCGTCCATTGCGACCACCCCAATTGCGAGGGAGTTCGGCGACACTGGAGGGAACTGCCAATTTACAGCTAACCGCCCAACAGCAAAGAATGTTTCGCCCGGTCTTTGCCCAGGCCGAAACGCGGGAAGGCTTTCAGCGAGAAGGTGACCGCAACGGTGTAATCTTTTTCGCGCGTGCGATGGTCGCGGATGCGGAAGGTCAGCGCGGCCGTCCAGCTCCGGAGGTCGCGGTAAATGGTGTAGTATTGCTCCTCCATGACGCCGTCGCGGGCCTCGAAGTGGTGCGTCACGCGCGCCGCCCAGTTCTCGTTCAACTTGTAGTAAAGCGTGCTTCGGATCAGGTTGTTCTCCGAGTCCGGGCCAAACCGCGGGTCCTCGCGGAAATACCAGTGGCCCAGGGACGCGCTCCAGGTGTCACTCGGCGCGACGGTGACGGAGTGGTTGGCGAAATTCAGGCGGGCGTCTTCGACGTCGAAGCGGATTTCCGAACTGAGGATGAGCCAGGAGAGCGGCTTCAAGTCGAAGTCCGAGAACATTTCCGCGAACGTGTTTTGATCCGGGCGCGGGTCGAGCCGCCAATCTGTGTAAAGCGCCCAATCGACGAGGTTGTCGATCTCGCCCCTGCGTTTGGTTTGGATTTTGTTCCGGAGGCTCAAACGCAGCACGTTCTGGCTGTCGATGGAATCGATCGAGTTGTAATCGGGAAAGTCAATCGGCAAGAGCCGCAGGCTGGGGATCTCCGTGTCGAACTGCGGCAATTCTCGCGGCGCCCGGCTGGGAGAGGGAACGAACGCGTAATTGATCGACGGTTGAACAATGTGCCGCAAGCCGTCCACGTCCCACAAGCGGCTGCGCGCTCCATCCCAAACGCGCGAGGCTTTGAAGGAGAACTCCGCGCCGGTGTTGAAAACCGTCCGGTTCCTCGCGTCGAAAGCCGAGCCTTCGCCTTCCGTTTCGCCATACTGCGTGAATCGTCCTCCGACGCGGGGCGTCACATTCAGCCAGCCAAAAAAAGTTTGCGGCAGGAGGATTTGATGGAAGGAATCCGCGCGCCACGCGGCGTAATCGTTGGTCACCGAACTTTCCGCCGGACGGAAGCGAAAATAACCGGCCGAGTTTTCGCCTTCGTAGTAGAAGGGCGAGACCCCCAGTTGTTGCCGGAAGGCGGAAAGCTTGAGGTCCGGCAAACGTTCGACGGTTTGGAAAAAATCGTTGAGCTGCGGCTGGGCCAGAACGTTCAGGCTGAAGTTGGGCCAGAGCTGGTTGATTTCGAGGAAACTTTTCGGCTGGAGATCCTCGCGATAGTCCGCTTCGAAAAAGTCCCGGATCATCTGCGCGTCGCTCTGTTTGTTGGCGACAATCCTGGCCGTAAGATTCGTGCGGATCACGGCGCTGTGAGAAAACTGGATTCGGTGCCGGTCGTCGCGAATCGGCGTGCCGCCCGGATCCAGGCCCCCCTCGCTGTCGTGCGTGTAGTAAACCGAGCCGGAGCCTTTGCCGAGGCGTCCGAGGTCGTAGCTGAGTTCCGGACCGCCGCCGAGCCCGCGTTTCTGCCGATAATCGAGATTCAGCGCGCCGCTCAAGTTCGTGCTCCAATACCAGCGGTAGGAACTCAAGAGATACGGCCCGTAAAGGCTTCGGTAGCCAGGGGTGAAAACGAAGGCGTTGGGGTGGAGTTCGAGGTTGCGCGAAAAGAATGGGAAATACCCGGCGGGCACGTCCCCGGCATAGACGGTGGCTTGTTCCGCTTCGATTCGCTTCCCCGGAATGATCATCAAGCGCTTCGCCCGGATGCGATACGCAGGGTCGGCGGAGTCATCGCTCGTCACGAACGCGTTGCGCGCGGTGTACGCCTGATTGGTTTGCGATGCGCTGAAACTTTCCCCGGCCGCAAAGAACGGCGCCAGACCCACGCGGAAGCGGTCGGCGGACATTTCGCGGGTTCGGAAATTGTAGCGCAAACGCTCGCCGCGCCAAAGTCCGCGGTCTTGCTGCAAACTGACGTTCCCCTGCGCGACGGCTTCCCCGGATTGCTCGTCCACGGAGACTTCGTCCGCAATCAGAAGCGTGGCGCCGTATCGAACCACCACACCGTTGGCGCCGACGGAGACGCCGCGATCGAAGTAATGGATAATCTGGTTGGCGGGTCCCGGATGCAAAGGTTCGATGACGATTCGTTCGGGCTGCTGGGCATGGAGGAGAGTTGAAGCGAATGAGGCGAGCAGCCCTGCGGAAAACCTGGAGACCCGGTGCAGCTTCTTCATTCGGCGGCGTGAGCTTGGCAAAATGAATTCGGACTGCCAAGAAGCCTTTTGGGCGCAACGATTGTGTGGCAATTTCGGAGACGCCACACTAGCTTCGGCGCATGAATTGGACCGTCTCCAGCGGATTTCCCACGCAGCGGCCCCGCCGGTTGCGCAGTTCTCCCGTGCTCCGCAGGCTGGTCTGCGAGAATCGCCTCCATGCTCACCAGCTTGTTTTGCCTTTGTTCGTGCGTTCGGGAAGAAAGCTTCGGCGCCCGATCAACGCGATGCCGGACGTTTTTCAATTATCCCCTGACGAAGCGCTGGCCGAGGCGAAGACGGCTTATCGAGCGGGCGTGCCGGCGGTGCTGCTGTTTGGAATCCCGGACCAAAAGGACACGAAGGCCTCCGGGGCCTTTGCGAAAAACGGTATTGTGCAAACAGCCGTCCGCCTCCTGAAGAAGGAATTGCCCGATCTGATCGTGATCACGGACGTCTGCTTGTGCGAATACATGAGCCACGGCCATTGCGGCATCGTGACCCGGCGAAGCGGTCGAGCGCACATCGCCAACGATGCAACCTTGACGCTGCTGGCCCGCACCGCCGGAAGCCACGCCGAAGCCGGCGCGGACATCGTCGCTCCGAGCGATATGATGGACGGACGCGTCGGCGCAATTCGGACGCACCTGGATCAACTGGGCTTCACCGACACGCCGATTCTATCCTACGCGGCCAAGTTCGCTTCGGCGTTTTATGGCCCTTTTCGGGAGGCAGCCGAGTCGGCTCCGAAGTTTGGGGACCGCCGAAGTTATCAGATGGACGCGGGAAACGCGCGGGAGGCATTGCGGGAGGTGGCCCTGGACATTCAGGAAGGCGCCGACATCGTGATGGTCAAACCGGCGCTCGCTTACCTCGACATTATTCACCGGGTGAAGACCGAATTCGGGTATCCGACCGCGGCTTACGCCGTGAGCGCGGAATATTCGATGGTCAAGGCGGCCGGCCGGAACGGGTGGATCGACGAGCGGGCGGTGTTCCTGGAAAGCTGGCTGGCGATGCGGCGCGCCGGAGCAGACATTGTGATTAGCTACGCGGCGGCGAGTCTCGCGAAGTGGCTGAAGGAAATCCCGAACTGACCGCCTTAGTGGTCCGTTTCGTAAATACGCTCACGTTCGTTGCGCCCAATTTGGCCTGGGGCAAGGCGCGACGAGCGAGCATCCCCCGCCAGTGGGGCTGTGACCGAGGAGCAACGCAGCCCCAGGCAAA
>VHCZ01000091.1 GCA_016871535.1 Verrucomicrobiota bacterium | reverse complement strand
CCGAAGGGCGGCAGTTCTTTTTCGCCAGACTTCGTTGCTTGCTCCTTACAGATCCACTTCGGGATATGCTCGTCGCTCGCGCCTCGTCTGGCCGAAAAATCCCTTGCCGCGAACGTGAGCGTATTTATGAAATGGACCACTTAGTTTGATCCCCGTTGCCTGAGGGCCAGGTAGAGAAGTCCGGGGAGAGCCGGGGCGGACGATTCTGCCTGCGGTGACGCGATTCGCAAGCGCCTCTCCGAATTCGATGTTTCGCTGCCAGGTGGTCGGTTGTGCATCCATGCTGTAAGGACGAAGCAATTTCGAGAAGAGGACACCCCGACCGGCGAAAGGTTGCAGAAACCTTTTGCGTTCTATCGCATCGCTGCTGAATACGCTTCGGCCTTCCGGCAAACCATGTCGAGCAGCGGATAAGTGCCGGTGTAACGATTCTGCTTCGCCTCCTGACAAAGCAGCCAGGCTTCGTGGAATTTTCCGATGCGCCAAAGGTTTTCGACCATGCGAGCCAGCACGATGCGCGGCGCTTGGGGATCAATTGAAAAACCGACCGGGCCCCATTTCGCCGTGTCCGGATCAAAGGCGATTTCGCTGAGCCGCGCGAACGTGGCATCGTCCCCGGCGTCCCAGGCCAGTTCGGCGAGGTGCAACTTGTACACGCGCTGGTTGGCCGGGTTTGTCTCGATGAGGCGTTCGAGCAAGGCCTTCAATTCTTCGCTTGGCGGCAAATGAAAGACGCTGCGATGAGCCCGGTAGGTTTGCATCAGGTAGGACGCGTACATCCGCAGCGGCTCCGGATCGTTTTCGGCCTCGGCCCGGCGGAGCAATCGATCCCGCATGGGAGCGACGCGCAGGGCTTCCAGTTCCGCCGTGAGGACCGCTTCGGAAGCTTGAGCCATCATCTCCATCGGGAGCGTGGCGTCCGGCATCTCGCGTTGCCAGCGCACGAGGAGGGAGCGGAACAGGTCCGGCTCAGGCAGGCGATACTCCATGTAAAACCGGCCCAGTGCCTTGTAGTCCGATTCCGTCAACGGATGCGTGCGGAGGTATTGTCCCAGGAGCGTGCTCGGCCGCGTCCAAAACGTCTCGTCGAATTGGCGCCAGCTTAAGGTCGAGCGGCCGACGAAAAAGGCCTTCTGCGCCGAATATTCCAGCGTCGGGAAAAAATCGCTGTGCAAGGAGACTTCCGCCGGCGGCACAAACACGCCGTTGGACGCAGAGACAATTTCGCGCGCCAGCAGAACCGGAAGGCGCGTGATCTGGATGCGCTCCAAATCCGATCGGACCGCCGGGTGATAAAACTGGCGCTCGAACGCCTCCACGTCGATCTGGTGCGGCTGAGTCGAACCCACCAGCACCAGATCGCTCACCGCCGGATGCCAGATGCTGAAGTGCGGAAAAACCGACCCGAACGTGGCCAGCACCGTGTTCAACGCCTCATCGTTGGTTTCGTAGATCTGGACCCATTGCGCCATGAAGCCATCCGGTTTCAGGCGGTCGCGGCAACTCTCGTAATATTCGCGGCTGAAGACGCCGGCGACCCCGGCCATCCACGGATTGGACGGTTCGCTCACGATCAAGTCGTATCGCTCGTCCGCGATCTTGAGAAACGATTTGGCGTCTTCAATGACGAACCGGACACGCGGATTGTTGTGCAGGTCGTCGTTATAATTGCGGAATTGCCGCGCGGCTTCCACCACGTCGGACGAAATCTCGACCAGGTCGAGATGTTGCACGCCGGGATGCCGCGCGATGGCGCTGGCGGTCATCCCGCTGCCCAGGCCGATGACCAGGACATTGGTCGAGTGCGGACGCAACAGCATGGGAATATGGCCGGATAAAAGCTGCGTGGTCATGTCCAGGCTCGTGCCGGCATCCGCCTTGCCGTTGACCTTCAAACCGATTTGTTCCTTCCCGTTTTCTCCCCGGGTGATGACCGTGACGGTTGAACCCGCGCCGTCCCGGTGAAAGGTCAGCGTCTCGTTTTTGACCATCCTCCGGAACGTGGCCAGGTCCGGGGGCGTCTGGCGGTTGCGCCACAGGCCCAAAGAAAAAGTTTGCTGCCAGGTTTGGTCAAACATCAGCCCTGCGAACCATACAAAGCCCGCGCCAAGCAGCGGCGCGAGCAAAGCGCGGCCCACGGTGAGTTGGCCTCGCGCCAGCATCGCCGCGCCGATCAGCGCATTCACCGCGATCCCCACCGCCAGCGTGCGCGCGAGTCCCGCCGCGGGCATCAGCCACAACCCCGTGACGACGGCGCCCAACACCGTGCCGAGCGTGTTCACTGCAAAAACCTTTCCTACCGAGCGCCCGGTGCGCGCCAGTTCCGCGGTGGCGATACGGCTGGCCAGGGGGAGCGTCATGCCCAGACACACCGTCGGAATGAACATCACGCTGAAACAGATCAGCGCCTGCAAGCCGTGGTAGATCAGATACGTGGACTCGTCGCGAACCACCACGCTGGCCAGCTTCATGAACCAGTAAGGCAGGTATTCGTAGAAAAACATCGAGACGAACAGCGTTCCGGCCAGAGCGATCTCGGCCCAGGCGAATGCCTCAAACGTCCGCCGGAGATTTTTCCAGGCATAAACAATCCAGGCCCCGGCCGCGATGCCCGTGATGAACGTCACGAGCATCAAAGAAAACGCGTGCGTGCTCGATCCCAGCGCCAGCGCCAGCAGCCGCGTCCAGGCGACCTCATACAGCATGGCCACGAACCCGGAAAAACCGATGGCCGCAATCGCCACCCGCAACTCGGCATCGGAGAATGTCTCTTCAGCCTGGCTCGCGCGGTCTCTTCCCGGCAACGGGAGAGGAACGGCAGCTTCACGGGTCTGCTCCTCTTCACGATTCCCTGCCGACTCATTCCTCGCGGCGAGGGGACGAACAAAAACGGCCGCCTCAGAAGCGGACCCTTCGCGGATTTTGCGGCTCACAAACAGCGCCACCAAACCGACCGCGAGATTCATCGCTGCGCCCGCGTACACCGTCATTTCCAATCCAATCGCGGGGATCCACCAGAAGTCCGTGACCAGGCAACCCAGGACCGCTCCGCCGCTGTTGATGCAATAGAGCGCCGCGACCTTTTCCCGCAGTTCCGAGAGCGCGCGAGTGACAAATTTGGTCAACACCGGGAAGGTCGCCCCCATGAGGAACGTCGGCAGGAGAATCGTCAAAAAACTGAAGGCGAATTTCAGCGCGAGCAGGCCATCCGAACCCGGATGCCATTTTCGGGCCAGAGCGATGAAGCTGTCGTGGCAGAACGTGTAGTAAGCCGGGAAGAGCAGCGCGTAAACTCCAATCCCGATTTCCAGCCAGCCGTAAAGCGCCAGCGGCTTTTCAGACCGGTCGGCGCGAATCCCGAACCAGGCGTTCCCCAGCGCCAGCCCACCCATGAAGGCCACCAGCACGGCGACGACGGCATAGCTCGTGTGGCCGAGGAACAACGCCAGGTACCGCGCCCAGACGGTTTGGTAAACCAATCCGGCCATCCCCGAAACCAAGAAACAAAACGCCACCACCGCGAAGACCCGTCGGGCGGAGAATATCATGGACGCGGATGGTAGCGATGCGGCTTTTGACGGCAAACTCTTTTGCGGAGAGGTCCAGTTCGTGCGTCAGCGCGTTCGCGTTGATGAATCGGAGCCCGCAGGGTTTGAGATGAGCGTGATAGAACGTGGTCTTGCCCGCGCCATTTGGACCCGCCAGAGCGACGATCAACGGGCGCAGGTCGAGCGGCGAACTCATTTCCTCCTCTTGACTGCTTGAAACTTGCGGTTGACGAAGCGGCCCACGGTGCGTTTGCCGTCGGCAGTGATGCGGATGAGCAACCCCGGTGTGTCGGTCGGCTCGTAGTGGGGGTAGGGCTGAGTCTGGAGATGTTCGGCGACGCGGCGGCGTCCCTCAGTCGAATCTGCGGAATCCAGGCAAGCGGACAAGGGCTGCGTGGCCCCTGCACGGCACAACGCCATCGCGTGGATTCCTTGCAGGAGAGGCTCGATCGCGCGGCCCAATTTGGCCCAAAACTCGATCTGGCCCGCGATAGAACGTTCGGCCACTTCGCCCGTGAGCCGGGCGTCCAAAACCAAGTTATCAGAGAGCTTCACCGGTTGACTCATGGCCGGACGGTAGCAAAAGGCTACCCAATGGTCAATCTTGGCTCGCCGCCTGGGCTGTGGCTGCTTCCAGATTGAACTGCGTCAGCGACTCTTCCGCCCTTCCAGAATCGCCACATAATCCGCAATCCCCGCCGCGGGCGGAAATTCCGGATTGTATTTCAGTTCGCTCCTGGCCAGGGCGATGTCCGCTTCCGTGTGCGGCTGGTAAAAGCTGTAGGGATTCTCGAAATAGTCCGTCTCCAGCTTCGTGCCCAGATTCTTGTTCAGTTCGGCAATGACCTCGTTGAACGAAAACGCCTGCCCCGTTCCGCAATTGTAAACGGCGCTGCGCGGGGCGTTCAACGCGCCGATCGTCATCCGCACGACGTCTTTGACGTACACGAAGTCGCGCTTTTGTTCGCCCGCCCGAAAAACTCGGGGCCGTTTGCCCAACTTCATTTGCAGGTAAAGCTGATAAATCATGCTCGCCGCCGCTTTCTTGTGCCCTTCGCGCGGCCCATAGACATTGAAGTAGCGAACGCCGACGATTTTCCACGACGCCTGTTTGCGCGCGTAAATCCGCGCCAGGTTGTCCAACTGAACCTTGGAAAACGCATAGACGTTCGCCGGCGCCGGCGGCTGGTCTTCCTTCATCCGCGTGGAACCGATCCCGTAGGTCGCGGCGGACGAGGCATAGACGACGGTCGTGTGGGTCGGCGCGGCAAACTCCAGCAATCGGCGGAACCCTTCCACATTGTCGCGGACTTGGGCGAGTTGCTCGTGAACTGTGGTGTCGGTGATGGACGCCTCGTGGAAAATCGCGTCGAAAACCTGATCCTTGAACTGGGCGTGCCAGTCCAGACGCGAAACGTCCGCGGCGACGAAATCGCCGCGATACCCTTGAAGATTCGCAAAGTTGCCCGAACGAAAATCGTCCACCACCACCAACTGCGCGTCTGGGAACTTCTCCTGCAAAGCGAGCGTGAGATTGGACCCGATGAACCCGGCGCCGCCGGTGATCAGAATGTTACGCACGCCGGTGAGCCTAGGATTTTTCGGCCTTGCGTCACGAAAATTCTGTGCGGGAGCGCACGCGCATAGCGCCGGTTTCCCAACCGGCTGCGTGAATCACCGCTTTGCCGTCACAATCCAATTTGAACAGGAGCCAACGGAGACAACAGAGGCCAAAGACCGAAGGATGGCCCCACGTCTCGTTCTCGGAAGGACCAGATTCTTGAACCGCGGATGACGCGGATGGGCGCGGATTCAGTGGGAGGCGGATTGGGCATCTGATTCGTATCCGCGCAATCCGTGTAATCCGCGGTTTTTCCCAAAGCGATGCCAGGCCGCGAAGCCGGCGCAAGATTTCCACAAAAGGCCACGAAGCCAACGAAGTCTTCGATCTCCTCGTTGCCTTTTGTTGGGGAGCGCACGGCCCTTGAACCCATCGCCGGTAGGGCGGTGCTGCTGCGCCGCCGCATCGACATACTGCTTGGTCCGCGGGATGGACGACAAAGCTTGTAGCGCAGAGTTGCACTCTGCCGTATCGCAGAATTGCATTCTGCGGGGCGTCTCCCAGTCCGAGCACGCTGGGACTTGCCGGCGCCCTGCCGATTGGAAATCGGCGATACCGCAGATTGAAAATCTGCGCTAGGGTTCTCCGGTCGATCTGTCGTCAATCCCACGATCTGCACAGTAAGACCGGCTGCGCGGCAACGCAGCCCTGCCAGGTTCACGGAAAGGGAGAGCCACTGAAAACAGGAAGGAAACCCTCTTTGATGAGTTCTGAAACCCGTTCCAAGGTTTCACCGCCGCAGTCCTTTTGGGCCAGGAGGACCCGGAATAGCCCCATAGCTCCCGCAGCAGTTCTTCAAGGCCTCGATCTCTCGCTGCTTTTGCCGAACTTTCTCCGCGTAGTAACTGGCCAGCAAATTCTTGTAGTCCTCCGGCCATCGCCCGTAACTAACATGCCTGACGAGAGAGCGCCCAGCGCGATCAGTCTGGATAGTTGTTTTTTCATGTCCTTCCTTCTTGTTGATTGTTCTTCGTTTCTTCCTTGCCTCGATCCTCCGAGGCATTCGTTACGGCTGGCATTCTCACGCTCTCGCGCGCGCCTCGCGCCTTCGCAACGAACCCCTGAACTGATTTCTTAATTTAACCGCGGATTTCGCGGATTTCGCGGATGGAAAAGCGATCTTATCCGCGTGATCCGTGTAATCCGTGGTTGAATCAGGTTCATGGGGAGGAGGGCCGTCTTCATGGGGTTTCCCCTCTCCTCGATCCTCTCCCCACTCCTTCCTCGCGGGCGAGGAAGAAGATCCGAGTTTTCTGCGTCGCTCAATTCAACAGCAGTGCCCTCCTGGACTGAGTTCTGCCGACGTCCCCGACCGGCGAGGGCGCCGGTCGGGACACGCGGGGGCGCGTGTGCTCCCCAGACCATCGCAAAGATTGTTCGCCCCTTCCCCAGTGCGAGCAGTAACGTTCCCTGACAATGAAAATCTTGATCGCCGGCTCCAGCGGGTTGATCGGCTCGGCTCTGGCCGCCACTCTTTCGCAGCAAGGCCATCAAGTCACACGACTTGTGCGCGAGGCAGTTCCTTGCGGCTCGGCCGATCTTCGCTGGGATCCGGACAGCGGCGCGCCAGACGCCAAGCTGGAGGGCTTCGAGGCCGTTGTGCATCTGGGCGGACGAAATATCGCGTCGGGACGATGGACGGAAGCCGTGAAGGTCAGCATTCGCGAGAGTCGCGTGCGTTCAACCCAATTGCTCTCGTGCGCTCTGCAAGAAATCCGAAATCCGCCCCGGGTTTTCATCTCGGCCTCCGGCATCAGCATTTATGGGAACCGCGGCGCAGAAATCCTCACCGAGGACAGTTCGCCCGGCACCGGCTTTCTGGCGGACGTAGTTCGGGAATGGGAAGCCGCCACGCGGCCGGCGGCAGAACGGGGCCTTCGCGTGGCCAATTTGCGCTTTGGCCTTGTGCTCAGCGCGCACGGCGGGGCGCTGGCCAAGATGCTCTTGCCTTTCAAGCTCGGCCTCGGCGGCGTGGTCGGGAGCGGCGAGCAATACTGGAGTTGGATCACTCTGGAGGACGCGGTGCGCGCGATTCAGCATACGCTCGTGACGGAGGCATTGTCCGGTCCGCTGAACCTCGTTTCGCCAAATCCGGTGACCAATCGCGAATTCACCCGCGCGCTGGGTGCGGCGCTTCGGCGTCCGACAATTCTTCCTGTGCCCGCTTTCGTCGCACGGATCGCCCTGGGAGAGATGGCCGACGAGGCCTTGCTTGCGAGCACGCGCGCGCTGCCCGCCATGCTCGCGGCGTCCGGTTTCAAGTTTTTGCACAGCGATCTGGCCGAAGCCCTGCGTTCTCTCTTGCAAAAATAACCTCCCTTTCCGACAAGAGTCGTGGCCGACAAAGTTGTTCCATGCCATGACCCCGCCGAAGGACAGATCAGCAGCTCGTCCACGCTTCCCTTGAACCAGACGGTAGGGCGAGTCTGTCCCCAGCGAGCCGAGTCGGACGTGTTCCACGCGCGTCGAGCGGCTCGCCGGGACGGACTCGCCCTACCTTGTTCATGGGCCATAAACCGGCACAGCGAACATTGAATGATCACGAAGGTAGGGCTGCGCTGCCGCGCAGCCGGTTTTCAGTCCATTCCACAAGTTCGCGACCCCGGTTTGAAGATCGAATTGTTCGCTTCCGAACCAGCCATCCGATCGGCCTGGCCATCGACCGACAGAATCGCTTGTTCGTCGTCGAATCGCACACGCACCAACCCCGAGCCGACTACCCCGGTCCCAAGTTCGATCGCGTCAAGATCGTTTCGGACACGGACGGCGGCGGCAAAGCTGATTCGGTCTCGATCTTTGCCGAGAACCTCAAGTGGTCGATGAACCTGACGTTCTCCCCTGCGCCCGAGCTTTATCTCACCCATCGCAATGGCGTGGGCGTCCTCCACGATCGCAATCACGGCGTGAGCGAAGTCCGATCTGAGATCACAGGACTTTCGGGATTGCTCGCGTTTTTGTTATCATTGAAATGATGGGCCGGAAGCGCGAAAATTCCCGCGCGTAATCATGACCACTGAGGCAGCCCCACCGCCACCTGATCCGTGGCTCAAGCGGTTGGTGATCGGACGAAACCCGCGCTGGACTCTGGCGCGAGTGTTCGTCGTGGTGGTCATCGTGTTCGTCCTCTTCAAGTTTGTTTTCATCCCCATCAAAGTCGTGGGCATCAGCATGGAGCCGACCTACGTGGAGGGGAGGATTCGGCTCGTGAACAAGCTGGCTTACCGCCATTCCGAACCGCAACGCGGCGATATCGTGGCCGTGCAGCTGAAAAGCGAACGGGTGGTTCTTTTGAAGCGAATCATCGGGCTGCCCGGCGAACGCGTCGTCTTTGCGGATCGGAAGATTTATGTCAACGGCAAGGAACTGGATGAGCCCTACGTCAAATTGCCCGTGCATCATTCCTGGAGCAGCAACTACGCGTGGCTCATTCCCAAGAACATGTATCTGGTCATCGGCGACAACCGTTCGATGGCTTTCAAGGAGCACTTCCGATATCTGGCGGAGAAGGATGAAATCCTCGGACGAGTGGCGCACTAACCGCCATCGAACGCGCAATCGCCAGATTCCCGCTCTCGGCTCCACGACCTACCTCAACACGGCGGCCGAGAGCATCCCGCCGTTGTGCGTCCGCGAAGCGCTCGAAATGTATTGGCAGGACAAACTCCGCGGTATGAACGGCCGCGACTCCCATTACGCGAAGATGGAACACTGCCGCGATGCCGCCGCCCGGATGCTTCACCTGCTGGCCGTGTTTGCGGTTGCTGGCCGCGCCGCGGAAATCGCAGGGATTACGGAACCGTTCTTCGATGTGACCTTGAGCGCTTCGGTGAGCGGCACTATCGGGAGCCGGCTGGTTGAGGAAGGAGCGTTAGTCAAGAAGGGCCAGGTCTTGATTGAACTCGAGAAGAAACTGGAGGAGCTGGACGTCGTGCGGAGGACTCTGGCCAGGGAAATGGCCCAGACCGAATGGGAACGGCTCAAGGCTCTGGCCGAGAAAAACGCCATCTCCGTCAGCCGCGAGGAACTGGATAAGAAACGGACCGAATTCAACATCGCGAGCGTTGATCTCAATCTCGCCCAGGAACAGTTGCGCCGACGATCGCTCGTTTCGCCCATCGACGGCTACATAACGGAAATCCTGCTCGAAGCCGGCGAAGGCTGCGAACCGCGGCAGCCGATCGTGCGCGTGGTGGAGACCCGTCGCTGCTATTTCGTCACCAACCTGGATGGCAAGCTGGGCCATACGCTGGCCATCGGACAACAACTGCGCTTGAGCCTGGATGCCGGGAAGTCGCCGGTGGGAGTGGAAGGCACAGTGAGTTTCGTTTCACCAGTGATCGATCCCGCGAGCGGGTTGATGAAGGTGAAACTCGTCTTCGACAATGCAGACGGCAAGGTGCGTCCCGGCGCGGCGGGGCGGCTGCTGATGCCGGAGTGACCGGTTGATGTTGAGCAACTCCACACAACCTTCCTCCGGCCCGGACAAGCCCTTGGCCGAATTGGCGCGGTTGCGGCAGTTCGCGGGTCCGCCGGCCGAATTCTGGCAAGCGTACCTCGCCGCCATGGGCAGCCTGGCTGGAGCAAACCGAGGCCTCCTGATCGTTCGCGACGCCAAACAACCGGAGCGGCTCAAGAAATTGGGGGATTGGTCGAACAACGGCCACGCGGATCGCGTCACCCACACCTTCCTCCAAATCCTGCCGGAACTCACCGAAAACGCCTGCCGCAACCAGGTGTGGCAGCAAGCGCTGGATGAGGGGCGGTCCGCAACCTCGCGCAGCTTCGCCTTGGGCCTCAAGCTGCCGCTGCCGCCGAGTTCGGATGCTTGCGTGGCTGCGTTTTTGTTGCTGAATGTTTCCGAGGAACGAGCGGACGAAGCCTTGGTTCGGTTGCGCCTGGCAGCAGACGTTCCGCTGGCGTATCAAACGCAGCACGCCACGCGGCAAGCCCAGTTGCACGCAGAAAAGTTCGCTTCGGTTTTGGATCTCATCGCTTCGGTGAATGGCGAGCGGCGGTTTCTGGCGGCAGCCCTGGCGATGTGCAACGGAGTGGCGACGCGCTTTCATTGCGATCGCGTGAGCCTGGGCTGGTTGGTCAACGGCTATGTTCGCCTCAAAGCCATGAGCCGCACCGAACGCTTCGACAAGAACATGGCCGCCGTCAAATCGCTCGAGATGACCATGGAGGAGGCGCTGGACCAGAATGTGGAAGTCCTGTGGCCCGCGCCGGAAGGGTATCGGTTTGTGGCCAAAGATCACGGAACCTTCGCGCGCGATCAGGTTTCGGGGAACATCAGTTCGGTGCCGCTTCGACAGAACGACAAACCGATCGCGGTGCTGACTTGCGAACGGCAGAGCGCAGCTTTTACGGAGGCCGAGCTCGATCAATTGCGGCTGGTTTGCGATCAAGCGCTCCAACGCCTGGCGGATTTGGCGCGGCGCGATCGCTGGTTCGGCGCTCGGTGGAAGACTTTGACGGAAGAAACGCTGGCCAGAGTTTGGGGCCCGCAACATACCTGGGCCAAGCTTTTCGCAATCCTCGGTTTCTTGGCGTTGGTGGTCTGCTCCTTGCCGGTGTTTACCTACAAAGTGGAGGGGAACTTCATTTTGCGCAGCGAGGAAGTATCATTTCTGACCGCGCCTTTCAACGGTTACATCCGGAGTGTGGAAGTCCGGCCCGGTGATGCCGTGACCAATGGCGCGGTCTTGCTGAGGCTGAATACGGATGAGTTGATTCTGGAAGAGGCCGCCGCGATTTCCGATCAAGCGCGTTACCTGCGCGAGATGGAAAAGGCCCGCGCTGCCAACGCGCTCGCGGAAATGCGTATTTTCCAGGCCCAAAGCGATCAGGCCAAGGCGCGGTTGGAATTGATCCGGTACCGGCTGGAACAGGCTTCGATCAAAGCGGCATTCGCCGGAGTGATTGTCGAGGGGGATCTGCGGCAGCGAATCGGCGCTCCGGTCAAGCAAGGGGACGCACTCGTCAAGGTCGCGCGCACCGATGCGCTTTACGTGGAAGTTGAGGTCCACGAGCGGGACATTCACGAGATCCTTCAGAAAAGCGAAGCGCAAATCGCTTTCGTGGCGCAACCGAAACTCAAGTTCCCCGTTCGCGTCACGCGAATAGAGGAGGCGGCGTTTCCGAAGGACCAGGAGAATGTGTTCCTGGTGCGGTCCGCACTCACCGGACCGCCGGAGCTGTGGTGGCGTCCCGGCATGAGCGGCGTGTGCAAGCTTCCGGTGGAAAAGCGGACGTTATTCTGGATCGCCGCTCATCGCACCGTCGATTTCCTCAGAATGTTCTTCTGGTGGTGACATGCCAAGTCCGCCTGCCACCTTCAGCGAATCTTGGTACCGCGTCGCCAATCAGCGCGTTTGGCTCCGGACCAGCGTGCGCGTGCGCCGGCAGAATTTTCGCGGCCGGCGCTGGCACGTCTTGGAGAACCCGTTCAGCAACCAGTTCTTTCGGCTCCAGCCTGCCGCTTACGAATTCGTCGCCCGCCTTCGCCCGGATCGCACCGTGGAAGAAGTCTGGAAGGAATGTCTGGAAAAGTTTCCCGACGGCGCGCCGGGCCAGGAGGCGGTGATCCAACTGCTGGGTCAGCTCTATCGCGCGGGATTGCTCCAATACGAAGGCGCTGACGACGCGGCTCAACTTTTCAAGCGATTCGAGCAAACGCGTCAGCGCGCGCTGCGGGCCCGGTTCCTGAACGTCATGTTCATGCGGTTTCCACTGCTCGATCCGGACGCTTTCCTCCTTGAGCGCCGCCAGGACGGTCCCGATCCACAGCGCCGCGCCAACAGGGCTGATCAAGCGCCCGACCCACGGCAGCGTGCGAACGGTCGCGGTCGATCACTTTCCCGCGCTTCAGCAACAAAGCCAGAGCGTCCTGGCGCCCGGCAATCTCCTTCTGCTCTATGCCGGGATCGTGCTGCTGAAGACCCTGCACGAGTTTGGCCACGCCTATTTCTGCCGCCGCTTCGGCGGTGAAGTTCATGTGCTCGGTGTCATGCTGATGATTTTCACGCCGATTCCGTACATGGACGCGACTTCGAGTTGGGGCTTTCGCAGCCGTTGGCAGCGGATCTTAGTCGGCGCCGCGGGCATGATCGTGGAACTGTTCGTCGCGGCGCTGGCGACTTTCGTCTGGGCCAACACAGGCCAGGGCACGTTGCACAGTCTGGCCTACAACATGATGCTCGCCGCCTCGGTCTCGACGCTTGTCTTCAATCTGAATCCGCTGTTGCGCTTCGACGGTTACTACATGCTCTCGGACCTCCTGGAGATCCCCAACCTTCACCAGCGCGCGCTGCAGCAACTCAAACATGTCGTGGAACGGTATGGTTTCGGCGTGGAGCAAAGCGAGAGCCCGGCCCGGACTCGCGGCGAAGCCGGTTGGTTGGCCGCCTTCGGAGTCGCCAGCGGGATTTATCGCGTTTTCGTCTTCGGGGCGATCCTGTTGTTTGTCGCGGACCGTTATCTCCTGCTGGGCGTCTTGATGGCCGCGTTTTGTGTTGTCTCCTGGATCCTGGTGCCGATGGGCAAGCTATTGAGTTACCTGGCCAGCAGTCCCCGCCTGGCCCGCCACCGGCCTCGCGCCGTGCTGGCCACGCTTGGAGTTTTCGGATTCGTGCTGCTCCTGCTCAACTGGGTTCCGATGCCCAGCCATTTTCGCGCGCCCGGCGTTTTGCAGGCAGACCAGTCCGCGCTCATCGTACGCGCGCGCCACGACGGCGTGTGGGTCGCCCCCCAGATCGAAGACTCGGCCGGGCGATGGCTTGCCCGCGGCACAGAATTGGGGGTGGTGGTCAATGCTTCCTCGTTTGAGTTCCTCGCTCCCGTGTCGCAGACGGACGGCGAGGCGCTTTTTGGCCGTCGGTTGCTTGGCGCAGAGGTGCGCTTGTTCGGCCAGAGCGGAACGGAGATTCCGATTGATCGCTGGAAGGTCATTCCGGCGGAGCGCGAACGTCTGCCCTCCGCCGCGCTCGGCTGGGCTGGCGGAGGTGACGTGCCCGTTGCTCCGACCGACCCTCAAGGCCAGCGGGCGCTCGAGCCATTCTTCGAAGTGCGCGCGGATGTGAAGACTGGCGCCCCGCCGGCCCTGCTGCATGGCCGTTCCGGAAAGATTCGTTTCGATCTGGCGCCGGAGCCGCTCCTCCCACGCTGGATTCGGCGCGTTCGACAGCTTTTGCAGCAGCGTTATCAAGCATGAGAACGCCCAGCGAGGAATCTTTCCGCGTGTTCCATCGCAAGCCAGAGCGGTTGCTCAAAGGATTGGATGCGCAGGTCCACGGGTTGATCGGCCATTATTTCCGCCGGAGTCAGGTCGTGGAAAGCCTGCGCCGCGACGCCGGGCAAATTGAGGGGCAAGCCAAGGAAGTCAGCGCGTGGTCCGATCATGCGCTCCGTGAACGCCTGCGCGAGTTTCGTCAGGGCATCCGTCGCGGCGGAAGAAACGCCGCCGCGCTGGTCCTGCCCGCCCTGGCTGCGGTTCGCGGATCGGCGGATCGGCGGATCGGTTTGCGAGCTTTCCCCGTTCAGTTGATGGGAGCGCTGGCGTTGCATCGGGGCTTTCTCGCCGAAATGGCAACGGGCGAAGGCAAGACGCTGGTGGCCGGGCTGGCCGCGGTGCTGGCCGGTTGGAGCGAGCGGCCGTGTCACGTGATCACGGTCAACGATTACCTCGTCCAGCGAGATGCCGAGTGGCTGAGGCCACTTTACGAGTTTTGCGGTATCAAAGTCGGTTTTGTCACGGGGGCCATGCCGCCCGACGAACGAAGAAGTGGTTACGACTGCGACGTGACTTACTCGACCAGCAAAGAAGTGGTCGCGGATTTTCTGCGCGACGCGCTGCGCACCAGGGGTGCACGGCATCCTTCCTGCCGCTTGATTCGCAAAATGCTTTCCAGTCGCGCAGACACCGGGGAAGGCGTCGTCCTGCGCGGGTTGCACACCGCCATCGTCGATGAAGCGGACAGTGTGTTGATCGACGAGGCGGTCGTTCCGCTGATCATTGCCACACCAAGAAAAAACGAGGCGTTGCGCGAAGGGATTCAGATCGCGCAGCGCGTCGGCGAGATGCTCGAAGTCGGAACGGATTATCGCGTTAACGGCCGCTATCGCGAAATCGAGCTAACCGACGCCGGCCGCCGAAGAATCCAGAGCGCGTGCTCCGACCTGCCTGGATTTTGGCGCGGCGAGGAGCGGCGAACCGAGTTGATCAAGCAAGCCCTGAGTGCGCGCGAGTTTTACCGGAACGGCCAGCAATACGTCCTCTCCGAGGACCGCGTGCTGATCGTCGATGAATTCACCGGGCGGCCGATGCCGCAACGCACGTGGCGGCAAGGAATGCACCAGGCCGTTGAAGCCAAGGAGAAGCTTCCGTTATCTGATCCGTCTGAGACCGCGGCCCGGCTTAGCTTCCAGCAATACTTCCGCTTGTACCCGAGGCTGTCCGGGATGACAGGCACGGCTCGCGAGGCGGCTGGCGAATTGTGGCAAATCTATCGCCTGCCCGTCATCACGATCCCGGCGAATCGACCGTGCGTGCGCCGGGAGCTTCCAGACCGCGTGTTTGCAGCGCAGGAGGACAAGTGGCGGGCCATTGTCGAGGAAGTCTGTGCTGTGCACGGGACCGGGCGTCCGATCCTCATCGGCACCCGCAGCGTGGCCGCGAGCGAGCATCTGGCGGAACGCCTCGCTGCCAAAGGGGTGACCTTCCGTTTGCTGAATGCCGTGCGACATCAGGAGGAAGCGCAGATCATCGCCGGCGCCGGTGAACGCGGACGCATCACGATTGCGACGAACATGGCCGGGCGAGGCACGGACATCCGACTCGGCCACGGTGTCGCGGAACTCGGCGGCCTCCACGTCATCGCCACGGAACGGCACGAGTCCAGGCGTGTGGACCGCCAGCTTTTCGGGCGCGCGGCGCGGCAAGGGGATTTCGGAAGCGCTCAGGCCTTCGTGAGCGCAGATGACGAATTGCTGCGGCGCTTTCTCCCGCGATCCATCCAACGCTGGCTTCACAGACTTCTGGATCAACCGCCGCGGAAGCTTCCCCTTGCGGCGGGGACTGCCATTGCATGGGCACAACGCAGCAGCGAGCACGAAGCGTTTCGACGCCGGCGTGAAGTCCTCCGCATGGATGAATTGCTGGGAGAGACGCTGTCCTTTGCCGGATCGGACCTGGACCCGCCGTAACTCGCGCTAACGAACCATCAGAGCGAACTCAATCCAGGAAGCTGCCTTGGTTCCAGAACCGTGCACACAGCCCATGAACCGAAGACCGTGCGGACCGCAGCCTTTAGGCGCCTTTAGGCTGCTTCCGCGCGCTCCCCGCCGTCGGGCGTTACAATTGCTGGAATGCGCGCCGTTCATTTTGTTCGCCTGTTCCAGTCATTTGGTCTATGAAGAGCATGCTATGAGACCCCTCCGGACATTGCTGCTCGCGGTCGTGTTGCTCCTACCTCTCAGTTCGATTCTCAACACTCCAGCCGCGGGCACTGATTTCGCGCCGTTGTTCAATGGGAAGGACCTTTCGGGCTGGGTGAACGTGAACTGCGCGCCGAACACGTTCACGGTCCGCGACGGAATGATCGTCTCAACCGGCATTCCGACCGGCGTGCTGCGCACGGAACGACACTACGAAAATTTTGAGCTGGAACTGGAGTATCGCCACATGGTCAAGGGCGGCAACGCCGGCCTCTTCGTCTGGAGCGAACCGATCACCGCGCCGGGACAGCCTTTCACCAAGTCGATCGAAGTGCAGATTCTCGACGGCCGGAATGCGGAGACTTACACGAGCCACGGCGACGTCTTCGCCATTCACGGTGCGACCTTCAAACCGGATCGCCCGCATCCGCAGGGGTGGATGCGTTGCTTGCCCAGCGAACAGCGAGCCAAGCCGGCGGGCGAATGGAATCATTACCGCGTCGTCTGCAACAATGGCGACATCAAGCTCGCCGTGAACGGCAAGGTTGTTTCCGGCGGTTACGACACCAAGCCGCGCAAAGGCTACATCTGCCTGGAGGCCGAAGGCTCCGAGTGCCACTTCCGAAATATCCGGATCAGGGAATTGCCTTCAACCAATCCGCGCCCCGACGAAGTCGCGTCGCTCGACCAAGGTTTCAAGTCGCTTTACACCGGCATCGATCTGTCAGGTTGGAAACACCAGTCCGGTCACGCCGGCCATTGGAAATCGAAAGACTGGATTCTGGAGTACGACGGCAAAAGCGAGGCCAACGACAAGAACCTGTGGTCGGAGAAGGAATACAGTGATTTCACCATGATCTGCGATTGGCGGTTCACGGGCAAAGGCGTGAAGATGCTGCGGCCTGTCATTCTGCCCAACGGCGATTACGCGACGGACGAACAAGGCAAACCCAAAGAAGTCGAAGCCGCGGACGCCGGCGACAGCGGGATTTATCTTCGCGGCAGCAGCAAGAGCCAGGTCAACATCTGGTGCTGGCCCGCGGGTTCAGGTGAAGCGTGAAGATTTCGAGAGAGGCGGGCGGGCAGGCTGCCGCGCTCCTTTCGCAAGATCCTTGAATCAGCCGTGCGCCAAAAGCGATCTGACGAATCCCGACGTGACGTGACAAAAAGTTTGTCCCGCACGGGACAAACTTTTTGCGCTGTCTAATTGTCGAGCGGCTTCTCGACAAACTCAACCGGTTGCTGGCAGCACATGCATTCTCCCGGGATCGGCGTGCGGATTGCGCAAACCGTGCACCAATAGTACAGGTCATAGACTTTGCCGTCGTGGATGCTTCCCACAGGAATGGCGTCCAGAATCTGTGTGTTCGGGAGGATGCGTCCCTGCACGATGAGTTCCAGTTTGTGAAGCCGTGCATCGGAGAAAAACGCTTCCGATGTTCTCGTCCGCAGCAGCGTGTAGAACTTCCCGTCGTCCGTCTTGAAGCCGTAGAGGTGCTCGTGAGGCGCGGGCAGTTGCGCCTTGTAGAGCCGCTGCATTTCTTCGGCCAGACAGACAATGCGACCACGAAACCGAATCTCCTTTGATTGCGGAGCGCCGCTCTCTTTGACCGGCTCGCGCTCGGATGGTTTGTCCTGAGAACTCCAGCTTCGGGCACACGCCAACACGACCAGGCAAATGAACGTCGCACGGAAACGTGCCAACTGGAGCGGGCGGCTATGCGGCGCCATCCTCATAGTGCGTAACGATCATGTGAAAGGCCATCGATCACAACTGAAAAAGACTTCCAATCGCGAGTGGACGCAAATCCAATACGAATGTGCCGCACCAAGTCGCGCCCGCAGCAAGGCAGCTTCCCATGAACCCGTCTCCCGGACCGTGGCCTTTAGGCCGCTTCAACGCTCGACTCCGGGGAGTGCGCGAAAGCAGCCTGAAGGCTGCGGTCCGCACGGTCTCAGGTTCATGGGCCGTGTGCATGGTTCCGGTACCATGGAAGCTCCCATGAACCAGACGGTTAGGGCGAGCCTGTCCCCAGCGAGCCGATCCGGACGTGTTCCATGCACGTCGAGCGGCTCGCCGGGACGGACTCGCCCTACCGGGTTCATGGGCCGAGTGCATGGTTCCGAGACCAAGAGAACTTCCCATGAAGCGCCCCCCTCACCCTCTCCGGTAATTACGAGGGTGCAGGTGACGTGAACTGGTCCCCAGGCGCAAAGGCCGCGACAGCCCTCTCGTAATCGATCGGCAGGTCGAGATCGACACCCAGGCCCGGATCATCGATCCCACAAGAGGCGCGCTCCGGCGCGCGTGCGTCGAGGAAAGCCTTCAGGTTTGATTCACGCGCCGCGCCAAGTTGCGCGAATACTGCGGCGGGAAAAACCACGGGATGCCGCCGATGATTCTGCCAGCTCGGCTGGCAGATCTTTCCCGGGTTTGAGGCGGAAAACTCCAACACCATCCCCAAGGTCGTCTCCTGCAAATGCGGTTGATCGCCCAACGCCACGGCCCAATGGCTCAAGCCGCCGGGCCAGCCTTTCCACCGCGCGGCGCATTGGATTGAACTGAACATCCCTCGTAAAGGATCGGGATTTGGGATTCGACCGTTTTTCGGGAAACTCAGGCGGTCCAGTTCCGCGTGCAGAGCCACTTGGTTCTCAGCGCAAACCACGGCGATTTGTTCAGCATGGAGTTTCTGCCACTGGGAAATCAGGTGGCCGATGATGGAGGTTGCTCCCCAAGGCAAGAGAAGTTTTGGCCGGCCCATTCGTGAAGAGGCGCCCGCTCCTAGAATGACGACTCCGAAGCGCAAGGCGCGATCACTTCCCCGCCGCCAGGCCGAGCGCCGCCCGTTGTTGAATGTATTGCGCCAGGATGCTGACCGCGATTTCCGGGATGCTTTGCGCTTCGATATCGACGCCGACCGGGCACGCCACGCGAGCAAGCTGGTCCTCCGTGGCGATCCCTTGCTCCACGAATTCGGAAAAGATCAGGCGTTTTTTCCGGCTGCTGCCGATCATGCCCAAAAAGGCGAAAGGCCGGTGAACCCAGTTCTTCAAGACAAGCGCGTCGTGCTGGTGCCCGCGCGTGACGATCAGACCAAACGCGGGCCGTTTCGGCATCGGTTCCGCGAGAAGTTTGTCCCAGTAATCGACTCGGAAATGCGCGGCTTCCGGGAAGTATTGTGTGTTCGCCAGCGTCTTGCGATCGTCGAAAATCGTGACATCAAAATCCAGTTGCAACGCCAGAGGCGCGACGGCTTGAGCGACATGCCCGGAGCCGGCGATCCACAGCGCGCACGGCGGAGAGACGGTTTCCTGATAGAGCCAACCTTCGTCCGCGTTGTCGCCAACCCAGGAAATGGTAAAATCCTTCTTCACACCCCAGGTGAGCGATTCCCCGCACGTCGTCAACTTCCGCCAGATCTCTGACGCCGTTTGGGCGTGCGGAAGGATCAACCCGCTGACCTTGCCGCCGCAGATCAATCCATCGTCCCAGCCGAAGTCGTGATCCAGAACCAACTCAAAGGTAGATGGCGTCTGGGTGGCCAACGCCCGGCGCGCGCGATCCTGAATTTCAGCCTCCAGACAGCCGCCGCCCAAAGTCCCTTGGATGCGGCCGTCGGCGAAAAACAGCGCTTTCGCTCCTTTCTTCTGCGGGCTGGACCCTTTGATCCGCGAAATGATTCCCAGGGCAAACGGCTCGCCCTCCGCCAGTGCGCCGGGCAGAAAATCGTAAAATCGAGGCATAGGACGGCGAGAGTTTATCGGCGGCGAAACACCGGACAAGCCCAATCCCGCAGAGCCTACCGTCTATGCCGCAGCGCGGCCGCCACGGCTGGGGGAAATGCCTCGCCCACATCGCCCTCGATTCGCAGCGTGACTTCTGAATGATCATCATGCTCCGTCGGCCCGCGATTGATGATCACGTACGGTATCCCGCGGCGCGCCGCCATCAGCGGAATCGCCGAGGCGGGATAAACCGAAAGGCTTGATCCCAACGCGACCGCGAGGTCCGCTTCGACCGCAGCCCGTTCCGCGCGACGCAAATCTTCCGCCCGGAGGTCCTGGCCGAAACTGATCGTGGCCGGTTTGAGCAGCCCGCCGCACGCGCAGCGCGGCGGTTTCCGTGTTTCCTGGAAAGTGCGGAAATGCGGCTCAGGATCCGAAAGCTGATGGCAGGTCTGGCATTCCACCAGGCTGTTTGTTCCGTGTAGTTCGACGAGACGTTCGCGCGTAGTTCCGGCTTTGGAGTGAAGGCCATCGATGTTTTGCGTGACGAGCATCAGCAGTTTGCCGGCGCGTTCCAATTGGACGATGGCGTCGTGCGTCGCATTGGGCCGGGCTTCGCGAAACGCGGGCCAGCCTTCGAGTTTGTAATCCCAGTGCTCGATTCGCGCAGCCTCAGATCGCATGAAATCCTGGTAATAGACCGGCTGGCGGCGCTTCCAAACTCCGTCCGGTCCGCGGAAGTCCGGAATGCCGCTGCCTGTCGAAACTCCCGCTCCTGTGAAAATCAAAATGCGGTCGGCGGTGCGGAGGCGCCGGATCAATTCCTCGGCCTGCGACGTGTTCATGCGCGTATCTTCCCTCATCAAATCCCGGACGCAATCGACGATTTCGACTCAAGCCATATCAAATGTAGGGCAGGCATCCCGCCAGTCTGAAGACGTCAAGAGCAGGCAGGCTGGAAGCCTGCCCTACCTTGCGGTCCGAGGCCGGGCTTGATTGCTGTCTGGCGGTCGATATGGTCTCCATCCGTTTGGAACTCGCGGAATCCATCCAGTGTCCGTTCTGCGGTCAACGCTTCGAGTTGACTGTCGATACCAGCATTCCCTCCCAACGATTCACGACCGATTGCGAAGTCTGCTGCCGGCCTTTCGAGGTCGTTCTGGAATGTGAACCGGGAGCAATTCTGAGCTTGGATGTCAGCGCGGATTAACCGAAAGTCCGCTCCGTTTCTTTTCGCCTATGGCAACGACCGTTCTCTGGGTTTACATCGTCTTGCTGCTGGCCGGGGGCCTGATGGGCTTCCTCAAAGCCGGAAGCAAGATCTCGCTCATCACTTCCGGGGTGTTCGCGCTCGCCCTGAGCGGCGCCGCTTTGGGTTGGCTCGGCCCGGCCTACGTCGCAGACATTCTGCTCGCCTTGTTGCTCGCGGTTTTTGCCGCGCGCTACGCGAAAGGGAGAAAATTCATGCCCGCAGGCTTCATGGGCTGCGTGACGCTCATCGCGATCCTGCTTCGGCGTCTTTTCTGATCCGCGCCGCTTTAGCCAAGCCTAAGAGCGTGGCCGAAAATTCCGCGGGGCCCCTGTTTTCGCGCCAAAGGCCGGATGGCGAGGCGCGACGAAGGAGAATATCCTCCCTGGATCTTCGACTGAGGAGCAACGAAGCCAGGCGGCCTTTGGCGCGAAAACCCTCCGGGCGGCGGGTCTTTTG